>NZ_JAFNOU010000007.1:0-206744 GCF_026536125.1 Gilliamella sp. B3783 | reverse complement strand
GGTCTTAATCGGGCATCGGGCATCGGGCATCGGGCATCGGGCATCGGGCATCGGGCATCGGGCATCGGGCATCGGGCATCGGGCAATAAGTCAATTAGGTAGTAAATGCCGCCTTTCGGTATTGGTATTATTACAAAATATTCTCCCGTTTACATTAGTAAAATCATCTATTCACTTTTTCGCTATTTTTAGCTCAAAATTTTTCAATTTATATTTTTCGATAGCGAAGATAAAGTTAATAATCGTTATATTATTTATGAGTTTATTTTTGCAATCAAATGCGTATGGCTTAACCTCTACTACCGTGCAAAATATTATAGGTAATGCGCCAAAAGTGGCAAATGTAAAAGAAGCATCCGATAAACATGGTTTTACGGTAAAAAATGTATTTTATAGTGAAGCAAGTGGCAATATTATTAGTGATGTAGTAAAAAGATTTGATGGAAATCTTCGGTTCAGCGATTTTGTTGTGAAAACGTATTATTACAATAACTTAAGTAGTATAACTAATTTTTCAGATATTGATGGAGATAAAGCAGATCCGATTAAGCCTTTTTTACTCACAGTGACAACTTCACAATGGTATGATGGAAAAGGAAATAAAATACCAAATAGTGATTTGAATAATATTATCGGTTGTGGCAGTGGTTATGTCATGCCGTTAACGTTAGAGATATCTGCAGTGCTCAAAACCTATTCTCAATATGGCATACCCAATGAAAGCGATAGCGTGACGTTAACCAAAAAATATAAGATCGCTCCTGACTCTATGATTTGTTATGCTAAACCTAATGACATCGTTCTTTCACCTAAGATGCAGTGGCGAACTTATGATGCAACAATAACTTCACCGGTTTCGGGACCTTGGGAATGGAATGGTTCTAAAGGCTTGCCGGATGCTGTTCATGGTGGTGGTTACACAGCTGATTATGTGCCTAATTATGGATTTAAAGTCCAACCAACGGTATCTGCAAAAACGTTTCCGACAACTGGCTTTCCTGGTGCTAAATTTCAGTTAGTGATGACTGGTGCACAAACGGACTATACTTACACTTTGATCAGTAATCCTGGTGGTAAGGTTGCTGTAGATTCATTAGGGTTTATTACATTAAATGATAAGCCAACAGGTAATGTGACAGTGCGCGCAACTTTAGGGTATGATAAATCGATATCGCATGATTATACCTTTAATCCAACATCGGTATGGTTAGTTCCTATAAAGAGTGGTGATATAAATCAGGCTACCGCGCAAAATTTATGTGGTGGACTTGCTAATGTGCCATTAAGGCGCGATTATACCAGCTCTCCAGCAAATTCAGTTGGCGGTAATTGGACTGTTTATACGAACAGTTTTATCCGCGCAATTGGTAGTTCTATTATGGGAGAATGGGGATGGGTAGCAGGCACAAACTATCCTAATTCGAATTGGGAAGCGGAAAATACCTTTTTTTCTTACTATTGGACGCGTGAATTAGATTGGTCCGCTTATAATATTTATTTTACTGTGAATTTTTCTGGTTATGTTTCACATATGGAGGCCCCTAACAGTTCAGGTGGGCGAGTGGCATGTAAACGTTAAATTAAAGCAGCGTTATAAAAAATAAGTGATGATATGAGCGACGATGCCATTGTTGGCGCTATGCGCCTATAATGGCAATAGCCAGCATATGCGATGTAAATGCATATGCTGGCGTCGGAGCCGCCGGCGCCGAACTAGCTTAAAAAATAAGCAAAAGTGAGTCAAAATTATTACTTGTAGAAATTCATAAATTAAGCCTCGTTAAATGACAAAAAGCGCTTTATTGTTGTTTAATATTTCGCGAGTCATTTTCTAATTGGGAACGTGCCTGGTTCTAATTTAGGTTGGGTAATTATGACTGCTTGTCGAGGCTGATGAATTATAATATTTTGTATGAATATCTCTGAAAAACTCAATTTACAACACCAATTCAAGGATATTTTACTTTTTAAAGAAGGTGTGTTTTTACGTAGTTATAATCAAGGTGCTTATGTTTTAACACAGTTATTTGGTTACGCTTTAAAATTACAAACGGCAACGACTGAAAAAATATCAAAGCAATTGTGCGACCAGGGTTTAGGATAGCCTAACGCTGTAAAAATTCGATTGCTGACAAAAGAATTTAGACCACCGACAGTATAGAAAAATAAACATACAGTGAAAACAAATAATAATAAAACGCCTATACAAGTCATGATAAATAGAGAGGAGTCTATTTCCATGCTTATAAACATTATAATCATAATAAAAATGAAGAAAATTAAGCAAAATACACCAACACCTATTGAAAGATATTTTAATAATAATAAGGTCGATGTTCCGACAGAACGAGGAAAATATAGAGCATGATATTGAGGCATGCGGACAGCATAAGCAAGATAGTCAGCCATCTCGGCAGAATCAGATTGATATTCGTTAACTTCGATTGGTTTAACTAACATTTCAACATAATCGCCATCTTTAAAACTAACATGAGCTAATTTGCCTACTACCTCTTTTCTACCGACATAGCATCGAAAACTTTTCCCGTCTAGGGTAATACTGCCGGCAGTTATTGTTCCAATTAAAGTACCGATAAGTTCAAAAGCTCCGACAATCATTAATCCAATTATAGCGAGCAGACCAATATTATCCGAGCGTAACTCTTTGGGATCATCCAGTACTTGTAATTGGCTGACTTTACCTTTCAATAAGTTGTAGCCTTTAATCATTGGACTGCTCTTGATTTGGAGTGGTCAAATTTGGCGTAAATTTGCGCTCATCAATGACTTTAACCCAATTGGGTAAAATAGGGGTTCGGCAGTAATAGCTTGCACTACGATCGAATTTTCTAATTTTTCGAAATTCAGGAGTTTGAGGATCGTCAAAAAGTTCAGGCGCACCCGAGCGATTGAGTTTCAGAAATCGTTTACTTTCTTCATAGCAATTGTGCGACCAGGGTTTAGGATAGCCTAAAGCTGCAAAAATTCGACTAGTAACAAAGGAATTTATACCTCCAAATATAAAAAAGAAAAAGCATAAAACTATAATATATGACAAAATAAATGTCAAAAATGTTGAAATGAAAAAAGAAAAATCAACATCTGTTGATATAAACGTATAAATCATTACAATCATAAAGGTACATAAGCAAAGTATACCAACGCCTATTGAAAGATATTTTAATAATAATAAGAACGATGTTCCGACAGAACGAGGGAAATACAGAGCATGATATTGAGGCATGCGGACAGCATAAGCAAGATAGTCAGCCATCTCGGGAGAATCAGATTGATATTCGTTAACTTCGATTGGTTTAACTAACATTTCAACATAATCGCCATCTTTAAAACTAACATGAGCTAATTTGCCTACTACCTCTTTTCTACCGACATAGCATCGAAAACTTTTCCCGTCCAGAGTAATACTGCTGGCAGTTATTGTTCCAATTAAAGTACCGATAAGTTCAAAAGCTCCGACAATCATTAATCCAATTATAGCGAGCAGACCAATATTATCCGAGCGTAACTCTTTGGGATCATCCAGTACTTGTAACTGACTGACTGTACCTTTCAATAAACTGTAGCCTTTAGTCATTTAAAAATCCTCTGTTATCTAAATCTTGTTCAATTAATGCTAATGCTTCGTCCATAGTGATAGTATAATTTTCCATATTAGCCTGATTATTATCTTTAACACCGAACATCTCATATAATACTTCTTGTTTAAAAGCGTTGCTTTGTTGCTCAGGCGTTTTATAAATATGACTTTTATTATGTGGCATCAAATATTTATCTGTTCGTAAAGCGCATCGTTTAAGCCAAGTTTCCAAATTATCATCAGATAGCATCATAATAGTAAAATCAATAACTAACAAGGCTAAGCCTATTATTCCAAGTAAACGCCATAATACTAATCGTATTGCCGCGATGGAAGCAACTTCAGTAACACCAACTCCTCTACCTAAATATATAAAAATTCTCTGCATGACATTAGAGGTTAAAAAAGTTCTACACCATATAAAATGATAAGAACAACCTAAAAGTATGCTAGCGCTTCCAGATAGAAAGGTAATAATTAATTTTAAATTTAACGTTATTTTCAGCAGTTTGCTATGATGTTTTTCTCCGCTTTCACGCAATTGTTCTAAATCGTTGGACATTAATACAAATGACGCAATCCCACCTAATACTCCTGATAGAGCCTTACCTAGACTAAACACCACATTTTGCATGCCTTTGGTTACGGCTGTCACCATCGCCATGATTTCTACACAAGCGGCAGCTAATGCAAAACCAGAAGATATTTTTAATGTTTTAAAATACTCATTTTCTGCTAAATTTGGATGGGTTTTACTTAAACTATTAAAATTATAAAGTTCAAGCATGGCGACCACAACAGACATGCGCATAGATTTAAGTGAACTGGACATGGCTTTTGATATACCGGGTTCTGCATTACTTGCTTTAAATATTAAGTGTGCATATTTATTTACTTTAGTGCCTGCATTATTAAATATGAGATTAAGGCGTTTATCGAGCTTGACTCTAGCATCGTCTAATAATGAACGGGCTTTACTGATAGCAGCTCTTTTTCGTAATTCCCAGCGCGAGTGATTCTGTGGAATTTTGACCCTTCCTAAATTAGGGAGTGGCTCTAAAGTAATAAATGCAGCTAGCATCTGATACTCTAAATGTAAATATGTAATTGCAGTGCTCTTTAATACTCCAGCGATAGTTAAAGCTAAAACTTTATATATTGCTGTACTAACAGAATATAGTGTGTTTGCCAGTCCATTAAATATAGGCTGTAATAGTTGAGTGGCTTTCATGATTTTTATTTCGCCACCTGTAAATCCTTTAATTTTGATAATACCTAAAATTTTCATTTTGATATGATTATTCGGATCATTACGTTCTAATTCATCAAGGGTGATAATTACATCTTGTAATTTTTTAAACATTAATGCGATTTTTGCGTAAGGTAGGGTATCGAAATTTTCGATCAACTTTTCAACTGATAACTCAATTATATTTTTCATCGGAGCCGATTCAGCTTTGGTAACTACTTGGTCAATCATACTAAGTAATTCATCATTATGAAAAGCGAACATGCGCCATAACATACCTTTGACGTTATCATTATATGGTTTGGCATAGTCTATATTGGACATAGACTCTAAAAATTTTTTGCCATTTTCACATAGCTCAAGTCCTTGGGTAACCTTATTAATATTAAAAGCAAATAGAATTCCTTCAAAATTGATCTTTCTTAGATTTTCTAAATCACTATCGTTTATTTCACCTAATTGAACGGACTCTTGGTATATGCTTTCATAATGTTCTACAAGTTCTTTGATTTTAGTAGAATTTTCATCGTCAAAATCATACAATTGATTGCCATCAATGTCATTGTAGACAGTATCATAAAAATTACTGTCTTGTATCCAAGTAATAAGTTGTCTAGAAAGGCTTTGATATCTGCTTTCAACGAGTGTTAGTAATTCTTGGTATTTATCTTCAAAAGGTTTGGTATTAACCAATTTTTCATATTGTTTCAAAAAGTTTTTAATATCTTTTTCACGTTGAGTTTTCAAATCTGATTCTTGACTGTAGAAATCCTTGACCGTTTTTTTATATTTGCTAACTAAACTTATTTGTAAGGGTTTAAGTAAAATCTTATCTTTTGATGTAATGCTATTATCTCTTTCTTTTTGTATATAATTCTCATAAATTGAGATGTCATAAACATCTTCCCCGACTTTTTTGTACATACAAAAATCATGAAAATTTTGGTAAAAGCTATAACTACCCTGTTTACTATATAATTGCTCACGTATTAGTGTTTGCAATCCTCGACTAGTGCAATACATTGGTTTATCGGGATTATTATCTAGCTTACCTGATTTCATAACATTTTTTACATAATAGTTGTCATGATTTGGAAAAGAGTAGTCTTGATAATACTTTTTTAATACTGCCAACGATTTACTTTGTTCAATATATGATAAAGCATCAAATTCTAATCTGCGTTCTTCTTGATATTGTAAAACCCGTACATAAGGTTCGTTATAATAGCCATTTAGTTCAGTCGCAATACCAACAGGATCTTCAATAGCGATAATCATTGGTTTTTTACTAGGGCTATAGCGTTGCATATTATAAGCTAAGTGTTCACTGGTTTTAGACGTAAAAATACTCCATGGTTCACATGTACTATTTTTATCTAATAGTTTTTTATTAAATTGGTAATTTTGTTCACGCCCTTCACTGAATTTATCTTCAAATATAGCCCAATGTTGTGCATTGGCGTTGTCTTTGCTGAATAAAAGCTCCCTATTTCCATCATATGGTAATAAAGATTTGTCAACATTAGGGGATAAATCTAATATTTTTTGAATATTTTCTTGATTAGCTGTTGTTGCACTCGTTGCACTGCCTTGCCATTTTGCAATATCAATCTTTTGCATCCTTTTTTTCGGATTTTTTTCATATTTTTTTAGTGTTTTTTCAGACCATTTGAATTCAGTAAATGCTATATATATTTCTTTTATATTTTCAGGATGATCAATAGTAATAAATGCGTTATGACTTTCATTCAATTTTAACTGTGGGCAATGATATTGTCCTTCTTGTTCTGAATCAGTTATTGGTCTGGCAGCAGAATTTGAAATTTGTTTGATTAAATGTCCTTTACTATCAATACTATATATTTGCCATTTAGATACTAATTTTTCTGGTATATAACAATATAAAAAACCCTGACGCATGATCCTTACATGATATTGGTAACCCTCATTTAATGGTAAACTTGTAACGGTTGATAAGTTAGCCCAACTAGGAAGTTTACTATTAAGATAGGTTGGTACTACAGTATATCTAACAGGTAAAATTGCAATTCCTTTGGTTTGACACCCGCATTCAGGTACATTATCTTTTGTGTTTGTCATACTTTTTCCTAATTCCTTTCTAATGCTAACCAATCTTGTTGGCTTAATGCTGTTAATTCTCTTACTAAAGGATAATATTGATGATCTAATAATAGATGTTGAGTTTTTTCAGCAATTTTAGGGATAAGGTCGAAATCCTGTCCCCATTCTAATGCTAACCTCGCCCATTCAAGATAAAGATCACGATCATAAATATTTTTTATTTTTAGTCGCTGTAAACATGGCATGATAATTTGTAGTGATTGAACTTCATCAATATGGATATCGGGATTTTTTAAATTGTGTGACAAAATAATTTGATTATTAATACCAATACAGTCAATTTGTTGGTACTGTTCATGTGTTATGCCAAGTTGATTAATAGATAAAGAAAGAAACTCATTTTCGTTATAGTGAATTTTGAGGTGGCCATCGCGCCCTAACATTGTCCATATTTTGATATCATTTAAAAGTTTATTCTGTTGTTTGGTATTGAATAAGCTTTTTAATTGAAAAAATACAGCAGGATCGTAATAACGTAAGAGTATTTTTTTATTATCTCTCTGTTGCAATGAGAGAGAAGCAATATTGTTAGCTATTGTTACAATATCTTTATGTGTAAACAACCAAGCACAATATTGTTGACCGTTACCAGCGTTAATTGATTCAGGTGTTAATTGGGTTAATGCTACATTAAGCATGTAGCTTAAAACTTTATAGTCATATTTATCACGCAGATCTAATTCTATTAACCATGGCCGGCGAATAGCTAATACCGATGAGTGCATAATCACTATCTGGTGTAAACGTAAGCGATTTTTGTAATATTGAATTAAAGATTGGTTAATTGGATTCAAAAAAGGATCAAGTATTACTAAACAACGCCACTGAAAAGGTTGAGACAATGTGATGAGTTGTTGGCTAATTGCCAAAGCATTCGCTGATAATTTGCTTAAATCAATGGCGATTTGTCCATTTTTTAGCATGATAATTCCTTTCTTTATTCTAATGTAATACAAGCTTGCTGCTCTGAAACTTGCTGTCCTTGCGTTCCTTGACAGTGTATATCACCAGGTAAATCATTAGTATGAGCTAAACTAGCAGCATCCATTTTTTGCATAGCATTGCTTTTAATAGTAATATTATTCGAAGTGCCCAGCTCAATACCTTCCTCACTGATTTTGATAAATGAACCACCACAGATAAACACAATTTTTTTAGATGCAGAAACATCAACCTTACTTTCAGTACTGTCAATTTGGATATCTTGTTTAGCAGCTAATAATAAATTGTTGGTTTGTGCCTGTATTTCAATATCTTCTTGGTTAGCAAAAATTTTCATTCCGGATTTTTGTGCAAGTAAACTAATTGCTTCAGATGCTGAAAAGTTGATGCTTTTTAAAGCACTAATATCTGTCTGATTGCTAGAAGTCATTGTGAGATTATTGGCGGTGGATAATTGAATATTTTCAGGGCTGGTTAGTGCGATTCCTTCTGAGGCATAAGCTAATATACTTGGTTGGGTAAGGTTGGTTAAATTAGTTTGTAATTTCTGTTGTGATTCAGTATCCGCGATTAATCCTTGTGCACTTTCTGCTACGTTTTGTAATGCTTTAGCTATCGATAGAGCATTTTCTAATTCCGTTATAGCGCCTTGCATATCCAATTGTTTGCCTTGCGCATTTGGTTCAGTTTGAGTGGTTAAATAAAGCCCTCGATTGGCTGAAATTGCTCCCCAAGCATCAGTACGTAACTCAAAACCTTCCCCCCTTTGTGCTTTATTTTGATTGACTAAGTAACCAATATTCAATTGTGTTTTTCCATATTCGGTCGCTAGTTTGATATGTTCTTTACCACGTTTATCATCCATACGTAATTTATTGTTTGCTGGTGTACGTATTACGTTACGATGTTTGTTGGCAGTGGTCACATGGTCTGGGTGGTTACTATCATGCATAGCATAAGCAATGTATGGTCTGTCTGGATTGCCATCGGTAAACGCAATTGCGACTTCAGTACCATCAATTAAAGGAAAGTGAAAACCATAGGTGCTTCCTGCATAAGGTTTTGCCAGCCTAATCCATAAACTTTCTTCGCCATTACTCCAATCGACTAAATCAAAATTCAGTTTTACCCGATAACGACCATGTATGTCTATGTAGCCATATGTATCATTATCTGGACTGGTGACTCTTGCTGGTAATGTACCATGAATAGTCGGGAAGGGTAATGGTTTAGGGCGATAAGGATTCAATATCTGAAAAGGGATTGCAGTAAATTCTATTTGATAAGCACGACTGCGGTCACCATATCCGCGAGTTGTTAATATAATGACACCTTGCCTAATATCATCACTAAGTTGATTATTTTGGATTGATAATATCTGACCCGGTGCTAAATCAAAGTCATTACATTTACCTTGAATTATGCGCTGATGACTAATGACATACTGGTGACGAATTTTTGCGTACCATTTTCCACTTTCGATTTCATTATTCTCATTACTATCTGATTGTTTTTTATAATGTTCGCCATAACGATAATCATTACCTAACGTAGTCGCATTTGTTAAATCAGTATTGGTTTGCCAAATTAGATCTTTATCAGCCTTACGGTAATTATAATCATTCACAGTGACGCTTTGATGAACTGTTTGGCTATGTTGTTTAAGCGCCCAAATACTGTGTAAATTTTTATCTTCCATACCATTTGGATCATTATTAATAATGCTGCCTCTATTGTCGAAGCCTTGTGATTCATCACTTATCACAACCACATCGCAATGGTGCTCAGGATGTGTTTCAAAACGTATCCATATGCCTACATCAGCCAACAAACGAAGTATGAAAGCTAAATCACTTTCCTGCCATTGAGTGATTAACTCACGCTTAGGGTAATCATTTTTTAAAACTAAACGGTAATCAATACCTGTCAAGCCATGTTTGCGTAATACTGATTCTACCACACTGACCACACTTTGATTTTGGTAGATTCCACTTCCACGACTGTAATTGAGTAGGGCTAATCTTGGTTGTAATACTATCTGATAATGTGTTTCATCTTTGCTAAAGGATAATTGGTTAAAATGAGTAATGACACCATATAAAGTACGAGATTGTGAAAGAAAATTTAAAGCACTTGTTGTTTCAATTAAGCTATTTAAACTGTCAGGTTTAAAGCTAAATGAAGCTGGTTGGTTTATCATGTTATTAACAGAAAACGAACCATTGGCTGAAGTAAAGGTAATGGTATAACGCCAAGGCTGATTGAGTTTCTCATCAACGTCTAGGGAAAAGACTGAAATATCGGTTGAATCATTGTTATTAATTTTTAGTGTGTAACGGTTATGGTGAATAGTATTATTCATTGCATCGAGTGCTGTTGATAGCAAATTGGAAAAACGCATCTTTATTCCTCAATATTCCTTTATAAATGCACTATATTTTTTTTACATCACTTTGTATATAAATTTTTATATATGTTAATTTTTACAGTTGTTTATAAAATATTCGTTTTGCTTAAATTTTACAACTTCGAAACAATGAAATGTTTATTAACGTAATAAAAATAAGAATAATTCTTCAATAAAATAAAGATATTTAAAGATTGCGTTTGAATAATAAAAAAGGTTACAAATTTAATTTTTGTAACCTTTTTTAAGTTTGGATAGGGTAACTCAGTTATTGTCCAATACGGCGCGTTAATTCGATGACTCGGATTTTCGCTAAAGCTTTTGATAGTTCAGCTGATGCTTGTGCAAATGACATATCATCACTCGGATGATTAATATGCTCTTGCGCTTGTCTTACTGCTTCTTGCGCTCTGGCTTCATCTAAGTCTTCTCCGCGAATAGCGGTATCGGCTAAAATCGTTACAAGGGTCGGTTGCACCTCTAAGATGCCACCTGATAGATAGATAAACTCTTCTTCACCATCTGCTTTCACAATGCCTACCATACCGGGTTTAATCATGGTAAGTAGCGGAGTATGACCAGGATAGATCCCAAGTTCACCTTCTTGTCCTGTGACTCTGATTCGCTGAACATCACCTGAAAAAAGGTGAGATTCAGCACTAACAACTTCTAATTGATAGGAAGTTAGTGCCATAATGCTCTCTCCGTTCTATAAATCTCTTAGAGAGATTTTGCTTTCTCAATCGCTTCGTCGATTGAACCAACCATATAAAATGCCTGTTCAGGAATATGGTCATAATCACCGTTCATAATACCTTTAAATGCACTGATGGTGTCTTTTAATGGTACGTATTTACCTGGCGAACCAGTGAATACTTCCGCAACGAAGAATGGTTGAGATAAGAAACGTTGAATCTTACGTGCACGAGCAACAGTTAATTTATCATCTTCTGATAATTCATCCATACCAAGGATTGCAATGATATCTTTTAATTCTTGATAACGTTGCAAAATTGACTGTACGCCACGAGCACAATCGTAATGTTCTTGACCAACAACAAGTGGATCTAACTGACGACTTGTTGAGTCAAGTGGATCAACCGCTGGATAAATACCTAATGATGCGATTTGACGACTTAATACGATTGTTGCATCTAAGTGAGCAAAGGTTGTTGCTGGTGATGGGTCGGTTAAGTCATCCGCAGGTACATATACCGCTTGAATTGAGGTGATTGACCCTGTTTTGGTTGAGGTGATACGTTCTTGAAGAATACCCATTTCTTCTGCAAGTGTTGGTTGGTAACCTACCGCAGATGGCATTCGTCCTAATAAAGCTGATACTTCGGTACCGGCTAAGGTATAACGGTAAATATTATCGATAAATAAGAGTACGTCTTTACCTTCGTCACGGAATTTTTCAGCCATGGTTAAACCAGTTAACGCAACACGTAAACGGTTTCCTGGTGGCTCATTCATCTGACCATAAACCAGTGATACTTTATCAAGTACGTTTGATTCTTTCATTTCGTGATAGAAGTCGTTACCTTCACGTGTACGTTCACCCACACCAGTAAATACTGAGTAACCTGAGTGTTCGATCGCGATGTTACGAATTAACTCCATCATATTAACGGTTTTACCCACACCCGCACCACCAAATAGACCAACTTTACCCCCTTTAGCAAAAGGACAAATTAAGTCGATAACTTTGATGCCGGTTTCAAGTAATTCTGTTGAGTTAGCCAACTCTTCGTATGTTGGTGCTGCACGGTGAATTGCCCAACGCTCTTCTTCACCAATAGGACCTGCTTTATCAACAGGATCACCAAGTACGTTCATAATTCGGCCAAGTGTTTTTGTTCCCACAGGAACTTCTATGCCGTGACCTGTGTTTACTACTTTAAGTCCACGTCTTAAACCATCAGATGATCCCATTGCAATACAACATACAACGCCACCACCTAATTGTTGCTGAACTTCCAGAACTAATTTTTCAGTGCCGGTTTCCACTTCTAATGCATCATATACCTTTGGTACAGCATCTTCAGGGAATTCGACATCAACCACCGCACCGATGATCTGGACAATCTTTCCAGTAGCCATTTTTAATCCTCTACGTCTTTTTCTTAACTATTAGCCAATATTTAGCCTTAACCTGAAACAGCAGCGGCACCCGATACAATATCAATTAATTCATTGGTAATTGCACCTTGACGTGCTTTGTTATACGCAATTTGTAATTCATTGATTAAGTTTGCACCGTTATCGGTTGCTGCTTTCATGGCTACCATTCTTGCTGCTTGTTCACTCGCTAGATTTTCAACCACAGCTTGATAGACTTGTGATTCAATATAACGACGTAAAATCACATCTAATAATGATTTCGCATCTGGCTCATAAATATAATCCCCTGATGAAGCTTTAAGCTTTTCATCATCTGAATGTGGTAATGGTAATAACTGCTGTATAGTTGGCTTTTGCGACATGGTATTAATAAATTTATTGGTGACAATATATAATCTATCAACCTTGCCATTGTCATATGCCTCAAGCATTGTTTTTACCGGTCCAATCAAATCAGATAATGTTGGTTCATCCCCCAAGTTGGTTACTTGGGTTAGTATGTTCGCTTTAACCGATGAGAAAAACGATACCCCTCGTGATCCAATTAAAGCGACATCAGACTCAACACCTTTTTCCTGCCATGCTGACATATCAGCAATGACAGTTTTGAAAAGATTAATATTTAAACCACCGCATAAACCACGATCGGTCGAAATGATAAGATAGCCAACTCGCTTAACATCTCTTTCTTCTAAATAGGGATGTTTGGCACCTATTTGAGCTAACGCTAAATGTCCAATTACTTCACGAATCATTTCGGCATATGGTCGGCTAGCTGCCATTCTATCTTGCGTTTTACGCATTTTAGAGTTGGCAACCATCTCCATTGCTTTAGTGATCTTTTGTGTACTTTGGATACTGGCAATTTTGGTTCTAATCTCTTTTGCATTAGCCATTTGTTATCCCATCCTTACCAAGTTTGAGTTGATTTAAAGCTTTCAAGCATTGCTTTTAGCTTGTTTTCAATCTCATCATTGTAGTTACCAGTTGTATCGATTTCCTTAACAAAATCGGCATATTGGCTATGGGCATAAGCAAGAAGTGCTGCTTCAAATGGTAACACTTTAGTCAGTTCAACATCTTCAAGATAACCACGTTCAGCAGCGTAAAGCACAATTGATTGCTCAGCAACTGTCATTGGTGAATATTGCTTTTGTTTGAGTAATTCAGTTACCTTTTCACCATGGCTTAATTGGTTTCTTGTTGCTTCGTCTAAGTCAGATGCAAACTGTGAGAACGCAGCCAGTTCACGATATTGTGCAAGTGCTGTACGAATACCGCCTGATAATTTTTTCATTATCTTAGTTTGAGCCGCACCACCCACACGAGAAACCGAAATACCCGGGTTTACCGCAGGACGGATACCTGAGTTAAATAAGCTGGTTTCAAGGAAGATCTGACCATCTGTAATCGAAATTACGTTAGTTGGTACGAATGCAGAAACGTCACCCGCTTGAGTTTCGATAATTGGTAACGCAGTTAATGAACCGGTTTTACCTTTTACTTCGCCTTTAGTGAACTCTTCAACATAAGCTTCGTTAACACGCGCTGCACGTTCAAGTAAACGTGAGTGAAGATAGAACACGTCACCAGGATAAGCTTCACGTCCAGGTGGGCGACGAAGTAGTAATGAAATTTGACGATAAGCAACGGCTTGTTTAGATAAATCATCATAAACAATTAGTGCATCTTGACCGCGATCGCGGAAGTATTCACCCATCGCACAACCTGCATAAGGTGCTAAGTATTGTAATGCTGCTGATTCAGATGCTGATGCAACAACCACAATCGTATTTTTAAGTGCACCATGCTCTTCGAGTTTACGTACTACGTTAGCAATAGTTGATTGTTTTTGACCGATTGCGACGTAGATACATTTAACACCAGAATCACGTTGATTGATAATGGCGTCGATTGCTAATGCGGTTTTACCCGTTTGACGGTCACCGATGATAAGTTCACGTTGACCACGACCAATTGGAATCATTGAGTCAACCGCTTTATAACCAGTTTGTAACGCTTGGTCAACTGATTGACGGTCGATAACGCCTGGCGCAACGACTTCTACAGGTGAGAAGCCGTCATGTTGAATCGAACCTTTACCATCAATTGGTTCGCCAAGTGTATTAATAACACGACCTAATAAACCATCACCAACTGGTACTTGTAAAATGCGACCTGTACACTGTACTTTCATCCCTTCAGACAAGTCTTCGTAGGGTCCCATGACCACTGCACCAACAGAATCTCTTTCAAGGTTTAATGCCATTGCATAACGGTTGCCGGGTAATGCAATCATTTCGCCTTGCATGACATCAGTTAATCCGTGGATTCGAAGGATACCATCACTTACTGAGATGATTGTTCCTTCATTGTGAGCATCACTCACAATATTGAACTGAGCGATTCGCTCTTTAATTAGTTCACTTATTTCAGTTGAATTTAGCTGCATTATCAGTCCCCTTAAGACTGTAGAACGTCATTTAGTCGATTTAGACGTCCTCTGATACTACTATCAATAACCATATCGCCCGTACGAATAATAAAACCAGAAATGAGCGATTTATCAATATGACATTTTAGTTTTACTTTTCGTGATAAACGTTTTTCGACAGCGACAGAAATTTTATCAAGTTGTTCACTGCTCAGCTCATTAGCAGAAATTACATCAACGTCTGCCTGGGCTTCTCTCTCTAAACAGTATTGCTCAAACAGTGTTAACACTTCAGGAAGAAGCGATAAACGTTTGTTTTCAGCCATCACTTTAATAAAATTAGTGCTAAACTCATCAAGCACATCTTTACAGATGTTAATGAGTAAGTTCGCCACTGAATCGGTTTTCATGTCAGATGTTAAAATACTTTTTATTTGAGCATCTTTGCTCACTTCAGCAGTTAACACTAACATTTTGTGCCATGATTCGATGCTATTTTTTTCAACAGCAAAGTCGAAAGCGGCTTTAGCATAAGGGCGAGCAATCGTAATTAAGTCAGCCATTGCTCTATTCTCCTTATAGTTCAGCTACGAGTTTATCAATGATGTCGCTGTTAGCGGCTTCATTAACAGAACGTTCAATAATTTTTTCTGCACCGGCAATAGCGAGTGTAGCAACTTGTTGTTTAAGCTCTTCACGAGCGCGTTTACGCTCAGCTTCAACTTCAGCAAGTCCTTGAGCAACAATCCTTTCTTTTTCACGAGTAGCTTCTTGTTTAGCTTCTTCAAGAATGGCCGCTTTGCGTTTATTCGCTTGCTCAATAATTGCATTAGCCTCAACCTTAGCCTGTTGCATTATGTCAGATGTATTTGCTTTGGCTAATTCCAAATCTTTTTTTGCTGTTTCTGCTGAAGCAAGTCCTTCCGCTATCTCTTTTTGGCGTTTTTCAATCGCGCGGATAACTGGAGGCCAAACAAACTTCATACAGAACCAAACAAACAATACAAATGTAATTGCTTGGCCGAGAAGAGTTGCGTTCATATTCATGAGACGATTCCTCTTAAATTTTTATTAACCTGCAACAGCAAAAATGACATATAGTGCAATACCTACACAAATCATTGGGATCGCATCAACTAGACCCATAACAATAAAGAATTGAGTACGTAACATAGGCATTAATTCTGGTTGACGTGCAGCACCTTCTAAGAATTTACCACCTAGTAAACCAATACCAACTGCACCACCAATTGCAGCTAATCCCATCATTATGCCTGCGGCTACAAATAACATACTATCCATTATATACTCCAGTTTATTATCAAAAAAATAGTGAAATTAATGTTCTTCCGTTGCCGATGCCATAGCTAAATAGACGATCGTCAACACCATAAAAATAAATGCTTGTAATGTAATAATTAAAATGTGGAAAATGGCCCACGGTAATGATAATACCCACTGTGACCACCAAGGTAATAGTGCAGCAATTAAGATGAAGATAAGCTCACCTGCATACATGTTACCAAATAATCGAAGTCCTAAAGATACGGGTTTAGCTAAAAGGCTAACTAACTCAAGCACTAAATTGATCGGCGCAAATGCCCAATGATTAAATGGGTGAAGGGTATATTCCTTGATAAATCCAGAAATTCCTTTGTACTTGATTGAATAAATAATAATGAGTGCAAACACGCCGAGTGACATTGACATTGTAATACTAACATCAGCTGTCGGTACCACTCTTAAATGAGAAAGACCTAACCATTGCGCTGCATAAGGTAGAAAATCAACAGGGATAAGGTCCATTAAATTCATTAAGAAAACCCAAATAAACACTGTTAAAGCAAGTGGAGCGATCAGTTTATTTTGACCTGTAAACATGTCTTTGACAGTATTATTAACAAATTCGAAGATCATCTCGACTGCACATTGTAGTTTACTTGGTACACCACTGGTTGCTTTCCTTGCTACACGATGGAAAATCCATAAGAAAAGCACACCAAGTAAAATTGAGAAAAATAATGAATCAAGATTAAAGGTCCAAAAACCCGAACCCACCTGCAAGTTCTCAAGGTGATGCTTAATATAAGCTTGTGGTGAAGCTGGAGAGGAAACTGACATATAACCCTCTTACCTATTTCTAATAATAAAAAAAACACTGCTTATTTTTAACCTTAAAAGGTATAAGCAATCGCTGTAATAACCGAAGCTACTATTTTAAACCCAATTGCCTATATTAAGTCAACAACTGATTAACAAAATTAAGAATTTAGACACTTTTTACTAATTTTGTGTAAAGAATAGAAGCTGTAAGAATAACTTTATTAGAAATATTACCCCATCAATAGCTAAATTAATGGGGATAAATGGCGCTAATTTTGCGCTTTGACTGCTTGGGCAATTTGTTCAGCTAGGTTTTGAACTTCGGATTGATCGGTTCCTTCTACCATAACTCGAATAAGTGGTTCTGTGCCTGATTTACGAATCAAAACTCTACCATGGTTACCGAGTTGTTGTTCGGCTTGTTTAATGGCGGTTTTTACTGCATGACTCTGTAGAGGATCATGTTGGCTTGTGAATCGAACATTGATTAATACCTGCGGCAACATAGTCATACCACTACAAAGATCGGCTAAAGACATATTATTGTGTACCATTGCAACCAATACTTGTAAACCAGCGACAATGCCATCCCCTGTGGTTGTTTTATCTAATAATAAAACATGCCCTGAATTTTCAGCACCGAGTCGCCAGTTTTTTTCAATGAGTTTTTCTAGTACATAACGATCGCCAACTTTCGCTCTTTCAAATGGGATACCCAGATTTTTTAGCGCGAGCTCAAGCCCCATGTTACTCATTAATGTGCCGACAACGCCGCCTTTTAGTTGCCCTTGTCTTAAAGCCTCTCGGGCGACGATATAGATGATCTGATCTCCATCAACTTTACAGCCTTTATGATCGACCATAATAACGCGATCACCATCACCATCTAAAGCAAAACCTAAATCCGCTTTTTCATCAATGACACGTTTGGATAATGCTCTAATGTCTGTAGCACCGCAATTATCATTGATGTTGACGCCATCTGGTTCACAACCGATTTTTATCACATTGGCACCAAGTTCACGTAATACTTTAGGGGCGATATGGTAGGTTGCCCCATTCGCACAATCGACAACAATTTTTAAACCAGATAAGCTAAGATCATGGTTAAAAGTACTTTTACAAAATTCAATATAGCGGCCAGCAGCATCAGTGATACGACTAGCTCGGCCCAGTTGTTTTGATTCAACGCAGTCTATTGGTTTTTCAAGCTGAGCTTCGATCTCTAATTCAATTTCGTCATCAAGCTTTTTACCCTCTGTCGAAAAAAATTTGATACCGTTATCATAAAAAGGGTTATGTGAAGCTGAAATGACAACCCCAGCATCTGCACGAAATGTTCGGGTTAAATAAGCAATAGCAGGCGTCGGCATTGGTCCAGTAAAAGCAGCAGCAACGCCCGCTGAAGCAAATCCTGCTTCTAAAGCTGATTCAAGCATATAACCTGAAATACGGGTATCTTTACCGATAATAACTTTTTTTACTCCATCTTTCGCTAATACGCGACCGGCAGCCCAACCTAATTTAAGTGCAAAATCTGGTGTGATAGGATATTGCCCCACTTTTCCTCGAATTCCATCGGTTCCAAAGTATTTTCGATTCGACATGTTTATTCCCTCACACAAAAGTAATTTTGATTAACTCATTTATAATGAGTAATTTTTATTATTAAACATTAATAATTACACGCCAATAAGGTGTAATTAATGACTAAATTATCGTAAAATATTTAAATTTTACTGAATGTTAACTGTAATTTTAATCACGATTATCATTGGCAAATTTTAATAAAACTTGGCTCTCTTTTATAAATCGCTTGGCATAAGGACCAAACCATTTGGTGACTTCATTGAAATTTTCAACAAATTTAGTCTTATCTCGTTGTTCAATTAATTTCACCATTTGGCCAAAACATTCATAATAGCGTTTAATTAGTTCAATATTATCATCGGATGCCATGATGATATCGGCATAGAGCTCGGGATCTTGAGCAAATAAACGCCCCACCATCATGAGTTCTAATCGATAAATCGGTGATGATAAGGCGATGAGCTGCTCCAAATCGGCTTGTTCACGTTGTAGATTAACGCCATATGAAAAAGAGGTGAAATGGCGTAAAGCTTGAATAAACGACATACATTTATCATGTTCTTTAGCGTCAATTGCGCATAAGTTAGCACCCCAAATTCGCATTTGCTCGATAAGCCATTGGTATTGTTCTGGATAACGACCTTGGCAATAAACAATAATTTGTTTGGCTAAATTTGGCACGTCTGGACCAAACATTGGGTGTAATCCAACTACTGGCCCTGAATGTTTATCAAGCATGGCTTGTAATGGTTTGACTTTTATAGACGTAAAATCAGTTAAGATACAATCTTTGGGTAATGGCGGTAATTGTTCAATGATTTCGCATGTTTTGTTGATAGGTACTGTAACAATAACGGCAGCGGCATCAGCGACAACTTCGGCTGCTTGATGCATGGTTTTAGAACCCAGCGTTTTAACTTGATAGCCAGATAATGTAAATAAACGAGAAAACAGGCGCCCCATTTGACCATTACCACCGATGATGACAATTGATCCGCTACCTGTATATACTTTTTTGAAACCTTTATCGTTTTCACTGATGTAAGACTCACGCATTAACCGGCGTAAAATATCCTCAATTAAAACGGGTGATATGCCTAAATTTTCGGCTTCGTGTTTACGTTTAGCTAACATATCGGCTTCACGTTTGGGATCATAAATCGGAATTCCATGTTTGCTTTTTACCTCACCAACTTTGGCAACTAATGCTAGTCGTTGACTAATTAAAGCTAAAATTGATTTGTCGACTTCATCAATTTTATCGCGTAGTGTGAGTAATTCCGTTGACATAGATGGGATTCCTTTAGCACAAATTGAAGCTTTTACTGTAATAGCTTAACAGTATAACGTATTTTTGGTAGCATGAGTCAATGACAACGTTAATTCCAGTATAATAAATTTATTATGAAAGTTATCTCATTTAATATTAATAGTCTTCGCGCCAGAATTCATCAGCTCGCTGCGATTATTGATATCCATCAGCCTGATATAATCGGTTTACAAGAAACGAAAGTACATAATGATCAGTTTCCGGTTGAAGAGTTAGCCCAATTTGGTTATCACTTACATTATCATGGGCAGAAAGGGCACTATGGTGTTGCACTTTTAACCAAGCAACAGCCCATATCAGTACAATGTGGCTTTCCCACCGATGAACAAGATGCCCAATGCCGTTTAATCATGGCACAATTACCCACCAATGAAGGTAATTTAACGGTGATTAATGGTTATTTTCCTCAAGGCGAAAGTTTACATCATGAAATCAAGTATCCAGCAAAACGTAAGTTTTATCAGGATCTGATTGATTACCTAAAACAGCAACAATTAAGTGAACAGCTCTGTTTAATTATGGGCGATATGAATATTTGTCCAACTGATATTGATATTGGAATATCGGAAGATAGCCGTAAACGCTGGCTACGTACTGGTAAATGTTCGTTTTTACCTGAAGAGCGAGATTGGATGAACAATTTACTGTCACTTGGCTTTACAGATACTTATCGTAATGAACATCGAACAAAACAGGAATATTCTTGGTTTGATTATCGTTCCAAAGGCTTTGATACGGGTACTGGGCTTCGAATTGATTTAATTTTAGCCAGCCCAAAACTGTTATCTTATTGTCAGCAAACAGGTATTGATTATGAAATTCGGGCAATGGAAAAGCCGTCTGATCATGCGCCAATTTGGGCAGAGTTTGATTTAGTTTAAGTTTATACACCTATTTAGTAAGGATAATAGCATGCAAAGTCGTTCAATTTTATCAGTTAAAGATCTTAATCAAATGGTAAAAGATGTACTTTCAGATGCTATTGGCCAGATTTGGTTAGTGGGTGAGATTTCTAATTTTTCTCGCCCATCATCAGGTCATTGGTACTTCACGCTAAAAGATGATGCAGCTCAAGTGCGATGTGCAATGTTTCGTAATAGTAATTTTCGAACGGGCTTTACTCCCCAAAATGGCCAGCAAGTTTTAGTTCGAGCAACTGTCACACTTTATGAAGCACGCGGTGAATATCAACTGGTGATTGATCAGCTACAACCAGCAGGTGCAGGTTTATTACAACAAAAATTTGAACAGTTAAAGCAAAAACTATCCGACGAGGGGCTATTTGATGCTATTTATAAAAAACCCTTACCGGATAATATTCGAACAGTAGGTATTATTACTTCATCAACCGGCGCAGCACTACATGATATTTGTCAGATATTAAAGCGCCGAGATCCAAGTTTGCATTTAATTATTTATCCAACACAAGTACAAGGTACTGAAGCTGCCGCGCAAATTGCTCGAATGATTGAAATTGCCAATATTCGTCAAGAATGTGATGTATTAATTGTTGGCCGAGGAGGGGGATCATTAGAGGATCTTTGGTCTTTTAATGAAGAGGTCGTAGCAAGAGCGATTTTTGCTAGCCGTTTACCGATTGTCAGTGCTGTTGGGCATGAAATTGATTTTACCATTGCCGATTTTGTCGCTGATGTTCGAGCTGCTACGCCTTCGGCTGCTGCTGAATTAGTTAGCCAAGATAGCTTAGATCAAATAAAGCGGTTACAAATTCAAGAACAGTATTTATCTATGGCTATTGATTACTATTTAACAAGATGCCGTGAAATGTTAAATAAAGGGTATCATCGATTACAAACTCAACATCCGCAAGCAAAGTTAGCCAAACAGTTAAATGTACTATTAACTTATCGTCATGCCTTATATGACAATATTCAGCAATATTTGCTTCGACAAACAAATCGATATAATTACTTAGATAAAAGATTGTTACGTCTCTCTCCGCAAAATACGATAAGCGCTTTACAGCAGACAATTAATCAACGTCAGCAACAAATAATCCATCTGATTGAGCAAAAATTTACTCAATCACAACATCAATTCGCCTTACAAACCTCACAGCTTAATAGTGTCAGTCCACTTGCCACATTAGAACGAGGTTATTCAGTGACCACAACGGTTGATAATGCGGTGGTCGGTTGTGCGGCACAAGTGACCGTTGGTGATTTCATCATTACCAGGTTAAAACAAGGTAAACTTGTTAGTCAAATTACTACAATTGATGATAAAGATATCACCTCAAAGTGATCTCAGTGAATATAAAAATTAAGAGTATTCGATCTAAATTGAATAAGCTTTATCACAAGGTTGATATTTAAATTGGTTGTTCACTATATTTATTAATTGAATTGTCAAAACTTGCTGAAAATTATATTTTTTATCGATATTTCAAGGTGTTATTTGCTTTGCAATTTAGGCTGGCACTAGTATATAATTCGAGCATAACAAATTATTATTTTATTTAAAAAGTGTATGAATCCTCCAATTGGTATTGATTTAGGTACGACCAACAGTTTAATTTGTGTCTGGCAAGAAGGTAAGCCAACGTTGATTCCCAATGCTATCGGTGAAGTTGTAACACCTTCTGTGGTAAGTATTGATGAAGATGATTCTATTTTAGTTGGCCGTGCAGCGCTGTCTCGCCTAACGACTCATCCTGATAAAAGTGCTGCCGCATTTAAACGATTTTTAGGTTCAAATAAAATTTATGAGCTAGCCGGTAAAAAATTCACCCCAACAGAACTTTCAGCATTAGTTTTAAAATCGTTAAAAGCCGATGCCGAAGCATTTTTGCAACAAGAAATTTGTGATGTTGTTATTTCTGTTCCGGCTTATTTTAATGATGAACAGCGAAAGCAGACTCGTTTTGCTGCCGAGTTAGCTGGTTTAAACGCAGTTCGTTTGATTAATGAACCAACTGCTGCTGCCATGGCCTATGGATTACATGAAGAACAATCAGGTAATACGTTAGTATTTGATTTAGGTGGCGGGACCTTTGATGTAACCGTACTTGAATATGCTCTACCCATTATTGAGGTTCACGCGTCAGCGGGTGATAACTATCTAGGCGGTGAAGATTTTACCCATGAAATTGTTCAAGCTTGTTTAAGTGAATGGAAGCTTAAACAACAAGATATTGCTGTTGATGATTATGCTCGATTATTAGATTTAGCTGAACAAGTCAAATGCAAGTTAAATGGTGAACAAATGCAATATTTAACTTGGTTTTGGCAAGATAAAGAGTGGCAATTTGAACTTAATGAAAGTCGAGCTAAAGTGATTTGGCTACCACTGCTTAATCGTTTGCGAGCGCCAGTTGAACAAGCCTTAAGTGATGCGCGTTTAAAGCCTGCTCAACTTGAACATATCGTATTAGTAGGGGGATCATCACAGCTAGGTGTGGTGCGTGAATTGGTGACTAAACTTTTTGGTAAATTACCTTATCGTCACATCAATCCGACTACAATTGTGGCACAAGGTGCGGCGGTACAAGCGGCTTGCCGTTTGCGCAATCAAGATGTTGAAGAGGTAATATTAACTGATGTCTGTCCTTATACACTTGGTATTGAAAGTTGTTCAGGTAAGGTAAGTGGCTTGTTTTCACCTATCATTGAACGTAACACTATTGTGCCAACGTCTAAGGTAAAAACGTTTTATTCAACGCAACCACAACAAAAAGCGATCTGCATTTCGGTTTATCAAGGCGAAAATCCTCGAGTAGAAAATAATGTGTTGATTGATGAGTTTGAAATACCACTTACACCGATGGAAAAAACACAGGGTATTGATGTTCGTTTTAGCTATGATTTAAATGGATTATTAGAAGTTGACGTTGTTCTACTTGAGACCGGTGAGCAATATGGTAAAGTGATCGATCAAAGCCCAATTGGATTAACCGATAAGCAAAAACAGGAAAGCCATGAGCGGTTAAAAGCGTTAAAAATACACCCACGTGATGAAATGCCAAATCGTACTTTATTGGCAAGATTAGAGCGTGCATGGGCGCAATCACTAGGCGATGAACGACTGTTGATTGGATCTTATATTGAAGATTTTTTAACGGTATTAAATCAACAAAATTTAGATGAAATAAATCAGATGCGCAGTGAAATTGAGTCACAATTAAACGATTTAGGTCGGTAATTGCTTAGCTGCATGATTTGATAAACGTTTAATTCCCCCCCTTTTATTTAGTTGATTTAAAAAAGGGGGAAGTTTGGCTAAAGACTTTTGCTTTATTCTAAAGGCGGACCAAAACGATTGAGCTGTGTAAAACTAGGCTGATAACAAGGATACAGTAAAAAGATTAACAAAAATGTGTTTATACTAAAAAAGTATTTTTGTCCTTGATAGCTATCATTCAGACGTCGTTTTATGGCAAACACGATATTTATTCCGGCAAAAATATAAGATATCGTCAAGAGTACAGAAAATATATTTGGCGTCTGATTATATATATCCATAAATGTCTTACCGTAAGCAATGATAATCAAACTAACAAATAACTGTTTCGCAAATCCAGATAGGTCAGTACGGCCATTCCAACGCCAAAATTGCGTCCATTCATTTTTAGGCAGCGATAACGAGTTTAAATACGCTTGTTTTTGGTTATTTTGGGCTAAAAGCAGTGTGGCACAAAGTCGCAGTATCAAATCATTATCCGTGTTATCTTTTAACTCTTCTAATTTTTCAAGTTCAGTTTCTGAGCATATACCATATTTTTGAGATAAAAGTGCAATCATTGACTGTATCAATTGTGCTGGTTGGTGATGGCTGGCGTTTTGTTTGAAGTTATTCAAATAAGGTAAATCCCCGCTTTTCTGCAAATTAGTTGCTACTTTGATTAATGCTTTATCATCACCAGCAAAGTTTTTTAGTATTTGATCTAGCTGTTTAGTTTGCGAAGGTTTATTTAAGACAATCTTATATAAAAACATTAAATAAATTCGATTGCCATTTTTTAATTTTGCATGCCATGAGTGTGCTAATTTTTGCTCAATATCATTAAAATCAACGTTGTTTGGCTCATCAATAAAAGACTCTATCGAATCGGGATAACTGATTAACATACTATTAATCAATTTATTATCATTATTAATCAAACTGTATAATTCATCGCTTGTTTGCCATTTAGGATTTTTAAAAATTTCTATAATGGGTTTAAGTGCATTATTATTCGATAAATTAAAGGTATTACTGTGTTGTTGCAGGTATTGAGCGGTTTTAAAAGGCGAGTTAACAATGGCTAGCGCCAAGATACATTCACGATACCACTGCCAATAGTTATTTTTGTTGTAAAATATTGTGTTGTCATTGGGTGGTGAGGGTAATTGATAAACATTTTGAAATTTAAAATATACAACCCAGTCATACATCTCCATATGGGTGTAGTTTAGATTTTTATAAAGATGTAATATTGCGATGTCAGGTAAATGATCAAACCTATCAAGGAACAACCGGCTGTATAAAAACTGATCGCCATTTTCATCTGGATCAAATCTAGTGGGAATAGGTAAGTTTTCATTATTATCATAGAGCCAAGCTTTGAACTCTTTCACTGGCGTAAGTCTTGATAGCCATGCTAAATGTTGTTTAGCTTGTCGCTTTAAATTAGTCAGAATAAATTGTTCAAATGGATCATCGCTCTGTTCATCTAAAATTTGTTGTAACATTGTTTCGTTACCGTGCCGTAACATGATGGCATGACGATATAAACGCAATAAGCGATTGCTACCATCATCAAGTAATAACATTGATAAGATTTGTCGGTAATTCCAGTTTGTACTTAAAGCCCAATTAATAAAATCTGCAATCTCCGTGCTATATTCGCTCGGATCAATTTTGGCTAATCGAGCGATGGTGGTTGGTGTAAATTGTGGAATGGTAAATAGATAATTGTCACTTTTATCTACTTCAAGGCAGTAAGAGTCATTAAGCGCAACAAATAATAATGGCAGGTAATTACTAGCATAATATGCACACCAACCCGCAATCCAACTTTCTGCTTTTTCTACATAATGCCCTGAATGGTAAAGATCAATCCAAGCTTGTAAAGCCTGCTGTTTATTATTGAGTAAAGTATATTGATTTGCCGCGATATATTTCCATTCAATAATCAAATGTTCGGCTTGATCTGGTTGTGTTATTGCTGATAGCGCATAGTCTAAAATTGCTTGATTTTCTAATTCAGCCACACAATGCCAGTAGCTTAAAGCAAGCATCAATGTTTTATCATCAGGCAAATAAATAACAGTATCTTGTTGTAAATAGGCGTAAAGGTCCGCTGAACGTTGCTCCCAATATATCCATTTGGCATTATACACATACTCAATTGTGACATTTTGTATTGGCTTATTCGTTGTGGGTAAGGCGGTGTAATCAAAAAAATCCCCACCCTCAAGATATTTTAAAAAATTGTTGTAGTGTTCATATTGATCGGGATATTGAGTGATGAGTTGTTGTCGCCAACGCAAATTTTCGGCTAATAAGTTAACACATGATTGTGATATATTGGTAGTTTCATAACTTATTTCTAGCAATTGCCATTTGACGATATCTATTACCGCCATTGGATAATCATAAAATGAACCAATAAATTTTTGCCACTCATCAATTTTGTAACAACGGTTAGGATCGTTTAATAGCGCTTGATAAGCAGCACAAATTTCATTTGCTTGAATTTGTTCGTCACTTAAAGGATCGTTTGGTTTTACTTCAGATTCTGCTTGTGGTTGATCAATTACTGTTTCGGTGGATTGTGCATACAGTATTGCATTGTCATAGGCTTGGCGTAACGCTTTAAACCCCTCAGGATCCCTTTCAGGATGATAATCAGGTAACTTAGTTCGATATGCTTGACGAATAACTGCGATATCTTTTGTTGGAACAATTCCTAATAAATGCCAAATATCTTCATTCATGACCATTGATACTCCATTAATGATTCAGGTTTTTGTTGATCATCCAAATCAATAAACCAAGGTAAGCAGTTAAATGGTGCTTGTAAGTCTGAATATAAATTGGTCATGGTATGCGCGTTTGAAGCTCTGGATAATTCGCAACGTAGTAATTCTAAGTTTTCTTTATTATTTAGTGATATCCAATACTGATAGCCAATAAACCAACTGGTGAAATAATGTTGCCAAGAGCTATAATAATATTGGGCACGAATACCAATTCTGAATAAAATCCATAATGCTTCTTGTTCGGTGATATATTTGTTTGTGATACCATTACGTAAAATATAGGCCATCCGTGCATAATCCCAACTTCGGATGCTAGCTACACCACATATAGGAAAGGTTTGTTTAACAAAATCAAGCAACACTTTTTGGTAGTCAGTTTGCTCGTTATAATACTTACACCAGTCAAATTCTGCATATCGTGAATAGATAAAATAATAGTGAGACAGTGTTGAAGCATGCCCATCATCGACCATATCAAACACGCAATTTAGTAAAGTTTCTCGAGAATCAATCCCCCAACTTTCGCTCATATCAACAAAATCTTGTTGAGGATAAAAAAATGGTGAAGTATAACTGGCACCCTTATCTTTATGTAATACAACCATCGGTGCTGACAATCCATATAACCAATCGATAATATCTTGATTCATATTTTTTATTTATATCATTACTTATATTATTTAATATAAAAAGATAGCAGATTTAAGCTTAAAAACGAAATTGTTATTTAAATTAATGGGATTAGATACATTTTAAAAATCCCTTTGATTGAGTGAAATGAATCTTAGACTTGTTGCAGTTACGGTAATTATATTTTGCAAATCAATGTCAACAAGGCATAATAAAAGCAAAGTAATCACTATTTGATTACTAAGAAGCAATAAATAAAAAGGAGTCACCATGAAAAAAATTGCTTTATTTGCAATATTCATATTTGGTGTGTTTATGTTGCAAGGTTGTGTTGCTGCCGTAATTGGCGCAGGGGCGGGCGCTACTGCTAAAGTGGCTTCAGATCCACGAACAGCAGGAACACAAGTTGATGACACTACACTCAATTCACGTATGGGCATGAAGTTAAAAGATAACGCATCCACATTTATTGGATCCCATATTGCAACAACTGCTTATGATGGCAATATTCTTTTAACTGGTCAGGCAACAAATGAACAAATAGAAAAAGCGGATAGCTTAGCCCATGAAGTTGAAGGGATAAAAAAAGTTTATAATCAAATTCGTGTTGGTGAGCCTGTTGATGCAGGTACCATGACCAATGATGCGTGGATCACTACCAAAGTAAAATCTCAATTAGTTTTTAACGCTGAAACAAAAGCACGTAAAATAAAAGTTGTGACCGAAAACGGAGAAGTTTTTTTAATCGGTATTGTTACTGAGCAAGAAGGCAAATCTGTTGCTGATGTCGCAAGTAAAGTTGATGGCGTTAAAAAGGTAATTACGCTCTTTACCTCTCCAGAAAATTAATTTATCTGATGATTAAATGGGGAACTGACTCCCCATTTTAATTGCAATTAACCTATAGATTGAATCCGAGTAATTAATTGGCTTAATCCGTGTAAACGTGAAGGGCTTAATTCATCAGTAATTTTGAGCTTATTTAAAACAGCTAGAAAATCAATATTACTAATTTGCTGGGCTGTTTTATTGTTTGCCAATATAATCAATATAGCCAATAACCCTTTTACAATCCTACCTTCACTTTCGCCTTGAAAAATAAATGTACCATCTGGTTGTTTTTGCCAAGTTAACCATACTCGATTTTCACAACCTTGTACTAGGTTTTGCTCTGTTTTGAATTCGTCTGGAAAATCAGGTAACTGTTTGGACAGTATAATTAACTGACGATAACGATCTTGCCAGTTTTGTTGTGCTAAAAATAATTCAGTTAACGTTTGCGGTGATAGCATAATTAAACCCTTTTATCGCTGATTAATTACCAAATAGATTAAGCTAATGCCTATGTTTTAGGCTATAGTTAACTCAATACCTCCATCGCATTTTTTAATGCTGTAATGAATTTATCAATATCTTCCTGGTTATTATATGGCATGAGCGATATACGGATCACGCCTTGGCAACCTAATTTGCTCATCAAAGGCTGGGCACAAATCTCGCCAGTTCGAATAGCAATTTGCTGCTCACTTAATAAAATCGCGATATCATTGTGGTGAATTTGATTAATATTAAAACTAATAATGGGGCTATTATCAACGCTGTAAAACTTGATATTAGCTAATTGTGTTAACTGTGTTTTAGCATACTGAGATAATTGATCTGTATATTGCTCAAGTTGAGCCAATGACCAATTTTTAAGCCATTGCAGTGTGGCATCAAATCCTATAATTCCAGCAATATTAGGGGTACCTGCTTCGAACTTATAAGGTAGATCTGCCACAACAAATTCTGTTAATGATGCCTTTTTTAACATTTTGCCCCCACCTTGCCAAACCGCCATTTGTTCAAGTAATGCTTTTTTACCATATAAAATACCTAGACCTGTTGGACCATATAATTTATGAGCAGAAAAAGCATAAAAATCAATGTTAAGTGCTTCTACATTGATCGGTTGGTGAACAATACCTTGGGCACCATCAACCACTAAAATAGCGTTATATTGATGTACTAACTGACTTATAGCGACTAAATCAGGGCAAAATCCAGTGACATTTGACATTTGCGTGATAGCTACAATTTTAGTTCGTGATGAAAGTAGTGATGTCAGTTCATCAACATTGGACGACCATTTTATAATTTTGGCCCCGGTTTGCTGCGCAACAATTAGCCAAGGTAATAAATTGCTATGATGCTCTAATTCACTGACAATAATTTCGTCATCCGGCTTCAATAAAGGGCGAGCATAGCTTTGTGCAATTAAGTTAATTGATTCAGTCGCCCCTTTGGTCCAAATAATTTCACTACTGTTTTTGATTGCAATTAAATCAGCAACATTTTGTCTGGCCTGCTTGATTGCTTCTGTCACTTTTACCGCATCGTGATGTAAACTACGCTCAGCAGTTGCCGTATTATGGGTATAATATTGCACCGTTGCATCAATCATCGCTTTAGGCTTGAGTGCGGTTGCTGCTGAGTCTAGGTAAACACTTTCGCTAGTTAATGCTGGAAAATCCGCTCTAAATTGTTTAGGCGAAAAATGTTTATTGGCTGAGTTCAAGTCCGGCGATACCATTCCAGTAACCATTACAATCTCGTTTATGTTCAATGTTTAATGGATGTGATCCATCTTCATTTGCTTTAAATTGCTTAACAATGTCGAGTGTTGCTAGCCCAAGTGGCGAAATTCTAACGATATCGACAAGTCCTTTCATGTCTTTAAGATTATTTCCTAAATTGTAACAATAACCACTTTGTGTTTGAATGCCATTTAGTACAAAGACCTTTTGTTGTTCTTGAGAAAATACTTCTCGACCAACCGGATATTTGATACAACAAGTTTCACATTTATCTTTAGGCTTATCTTCTGATCTTGCAGTAAAACAACGCGCTGAATACGCTAAAGGTAGATAGCCGTAACTAAACACTTCAACTTCAAACTTTCGTTCAATATGTAAACCATCAAATTGATTAAGCACATTAGTTAACCAATCACGTGACAGTTCAACCGGCATACACCAACGTATCATACCTTGTTTTTGTAATAATTTTAAGGTTAAAGCGTTATAGCAATTAATCGCAGGGCCTGCTACAAAGGGTAATTTATGTTCTTGCGCTATATTAATTGCAGCTAAGTCATTCGCCTCAACTAAAAAGTCGCCATTATTAACTAATTGTCGTAAATCATTAAGTTCTGAAGGGGCTTCGAGTAGTGCAAGTGTTGACAAGACAACTTGCTTACCTGATTTTGCGATCTGCTTTGCTAATTCTAACCAATTAGCCACTTTCATTTCACGACGCTTAGTGCATACGGTCTCACCCATATAAATAATATCAGCCTCACTATCTTTAGCTGCGTGATAAAAAGCTTCAGTTTCGATTTTAGGCCAATAATAAAGCACTGGACCTAATGCGTATTTCATAGTTTTGCTCACTATATTGATATTTTATTGTTAAAAATGATTAATAATAATTGTTAATCGACATCATTTCTTTAAAAAAGAAGCGATTTAAAAAAGATTAAATCTTTTTTAAATGTTTTATTGTGGTGTTTTAAGTCGACCAATATCACATTATTGCCATTTGCGATGGTATGCACCTAATGTTGTCTGTGTTCCCTCAGAAACCGAACCAAGTGTATCCATCCAACTTTTTTCTGCCTGAAATGTTTGAGGATTTGCTTTATAGCGATCTATCGCTTGGCGCCAGACTTTTGTTACTTGTTCAACATAAGCCGGACTACGCTGTCGCCCTTCAATTTTAACTGATGCAATATTGGCTGCAAACAGTTCGGGTAATAATTCGATAGTGTTTAAGCTCGTCGGTTCTTCAATTGGGTGATAAAGTTCATTACCAACAAAGTAACGTCCTTTGCAAAGGGTTGGATAGCCGGCGTTTTCGCCTTTTTTATGGCAGTCAATTAACACATTATTTAAACGGGACTCAAGACCTTTTTCGGTCTCCTCCCAACGTACAAATTTTGCGGGTGAACAGGCGCCAACGGTATTAGGTGATTCGCCAGTTAAATAAGACGATAAATAACAGCGACCTTCAGCCATAATACATAAACTACCAAAAGCAAACACCTCTAAAGGAACCGGTGAAACTTGTGAAAGTTGTTTTACTTGATGCATAGATAAAACGCGGGGTAAAACAATACGATGTACGTCAAAATTATTATAATAAAACTTAATTGATTCTTCATTGGTTGACGACGCTTGCACCGACACATGACGTTCAAGATTTGGATACTTCTCTGCTGCGTAATCAAGCATGGCCAGATCTGCAATAATTAATGCGTCAGCGCCGATATTAGCTGCGGTATCTACCGCATGTTGCCAGCGCTCAAAGTTTTCGGGGTGAGCGAAAGTATTAATCGCAATATGCAATTTTTTACCACGCTTATGCACATAGTCTGAAGCTTCTAATAATCGTTTCTCATTAAAGTTTAAACCGGCAAAATGACGAGCATTAGTGTCATCTTTCAAACCGATATAAACAGCATCAGCGCCATTATCAATTGCCACTTTTAGTGAAGGTAAAGATCCAGCAGGGCACAGAAGTTCCATAATAATTCCTAACTTATGTTATGTATTCAATACGTGGTGTATTATGCAATAAATTATCATCTAATGCGAATAGAAAGCTAATTTTAGCTAAAAGAACAGCACAGGTTTAGTTTTGGGTATTATAAAGTTAACAGTGACTAATTAATATTGAAGATAATAAGGAATTAAACTAGTCAGTCACGGTGACACTATAAAATAGTAGCAACTAACTAAGCTGATTTAATAAATTAATGACCAGATATTAACTATTTTTTATCTGGTCAGGATGTTATAAAAAATTAACTTAATTAATTCTCTATTTTAGCGCATTTTCAAAATTAGTCATATTTTGCTCTGATTTTAATCGGTTTATACAGGCATTAATTGCTTTACTGGCAGTATCTTGTACTAATTGATAATTATTGATCTCCCATTCATTAAAGGGCTTAGTTCTCTCTTCTGGTGTCAGATCGTTTTGCTCAGAACAATCAAAACGAAATCCGTTAGTACGTATAGTGGTGTTATAAATAAAATTATATTTATTATCGGTTAATCCATCATAAATTAATTTAAATTTATAAGGTTGTATGGTTATAACATTGTCTTTTTGGTTATTAGCATCGAATTTTTTAATTATTGTATATAACTGTGGGGTTAAATAATCCATAGTTTTATTTGGAACCGAATTGATATAACTGCCTTTTAAATCCTCTTTTGAAAAACCATCAATACTACCGCTACCAGTCCCATCAAGGAATAGTGTGGCAAATTCAAGAACCTTTAATCCGACAACTTTTGCTGTATCTGCACGAGAGACAATATTTAAATAATTATTTGTATCGTCTACAACGTCACCATTAATCGCGTTTTCAGTTAAAATATCAACTGTTGTGCCATTATTTAACGTTATTGTATCGGTATTTACAATTGTTGTTCTAGGTAGTGACTCTCTATTAGCACAAGAAATTAGGCTTAACATACTACAGGTTACTATAAACAATTTAAAAACTTTCATCATTATTATTCCTATTAGGTATTATTATTTTTGTTATTTTTCAATAAGCTATGTAAAATGTGTCTATGTGTTTTTTTGATGCGTTTTCATTATGGTTGTAAAAGTATTGAATGTCGAGATTTGTTTGCCACATTTGAGCTTAATTGATGCATGTATATTTTCGATTAAAAAATTTTTATTTGTATTTTTGTTTTGTATGTTTACATTCGATCAGTGTTAATTCTTACCTGATTTAATAATTAACATGCGATAAAATATACATAAAAAAACGTTGATGTAGTCTTAAGTAGTGCTTTTTGTTGGAGGCGGACTATATATTACAATTAATCAATTTGAACATATTCTGGCAATAAAGCGGCAAAACCTTTATACTATGCCGTCATTATTGGTATCACTCTATAGAGTTTTACTAAAACACTCCGTTCTTTAACATCATCAATTGGAAAAAAATTTATGCATCCGATGCTTAATATTGCTATTCGTGCTGCTCGTAAAGCAGGTAATGTTGCCATTAAGGCTTATGAAAACCCAAGTTCAATCGAAATTGATACTAAAGGTGCTAACGATTTTGCCACTAATGCAGATCGTGCTGCTGAATCACTTATTATTGAAACAATCAAAAAAGCGTATCCTGATCATACGATTATTGCTGAAGAAAGTGGTTTAGCTAAAGGTAGTGATGCCGATACGCAGTGGATAATTGACCCAATTGATGGTACGACCAATTTTATTAAAAATATCCCACATTTTGCAGTTTCTATTGCGGCTCGAGTTAAAGGTAAAACAGAAATTGCCGTTGTATATAATCCTATGAGTAATGAGCTGTTTACCGCGGCGCGAGGTAAAGGTGCACAGCTTAATGGGTATCGTATTCGTGTTAGCAATGCTAAAGACCTTGAGGGTAGTGTGCTCGCAACGGCCTTCCCATTTAAAGTTAAACAATATAGTGATAGTTATTTTGCGGTATTGCAAAAATTATTTGTAAGATGTGGTGATTTTCGCCGTAGTGGGTCTGCCGCGTTAGATTTAGCTTATGTAGCAGCAGGCCGTTTAGATGGCTTTTTTGAAATTGGCTTAAAACCTTGGGATATTGCCGCAGGCGAGTTAATTTTACGTGAAGCAGGTGGCGTTATCACCGATTTTGCTGGTGGCAATAATTATATGGTTTCGGGCAATATTGTGGCGGGTAATCCTCGTGTGGTCAAAGATTTGTTAGTTTCGACCCAAAACGATTGGCCAGAAAATTTGCGTAATTAATTGTACTTTCTTTATTCGAAATGCAGGGTTGTAGCCTTGCATTTTGCTTTATACTAGTCATCAACTACAAAGAGTCATTTTAGTTATTTTGCGTCATCTAATGACGTCATTGAACAATTAACGTGTAAACCTTGATTGTTTAAATAGTCACTACCCCATATATACATTGATTCAAGTACTGGTCTAATGCTTTTGCCAAAGTTTGTTAAAGAATATTCAACTTTAGGTGGTACCACTGGAAAAACTTGTCGATGAATTAAGCCATTAGATTCAAGTTCGCGTAGTTGTTGGGTTAGCATTTTAGCTGTAGCCGTAGGGAGTTCCTTACGTAACTGAGAAAATCTTAAGGTAGTTTTAGCCATAAGTTTCCATAATATGAGCGATTTATATTTACCACCAATCATATTGATGGTGGCATCAACAGGGCAATAGGTTATTGTTTGATGTTTGTTTTCACAGCAGCTTTTATTGATTGATTTATTTTTCACTTAATTATCTTGATAGTATCTTTTTGGGTAGTATATATCAAAAAAGTGCATTCTTGTTAAAAGGATAATTAATACTACAATATGTACCACACCAAAAATTAAGGGATGTGTTAAATGAAAACTGTCGAATACCATTTTTTTGTTGAGGATATGAGCTGTGCATCATGTGTTAGTCGAGTTGAAAAGGCGCTGAGAAAGATTGATGGTGTCATTGATGTTAGTGTGAATCTTGCGACTGAAAAAGCAACCGTTAATGCAAATTCGAATGTTAAGTTAGACACACTCATGTCAGCTGTGGACAATGCCGGATATCATGCGGTAAAAATTACTGATCAACAAATGCACCATAAAGATGTTGATAAGCAAGCTTCACTTTGGCCTATTGTTTTGTCTATTATCTTGTCTGTACCTTTTGTCATCCCTATGTTACTTGAACCGTTTGACATTAATTTGATGCTACCTGCTTGGTTGCAATTTATTCTTGCTTCGATTGTGCAATTTGGACTAGGTGGTAAGTTTTATCGTAGTGGGTTTAATGCGTTAAAAGCATTAACCGGTAATATGGATTTATTAGTCGCAATTGGTACCAGTGCCGCTTATGGCTTGTCGTTATATCAGCTTATTAGTGGTCATTATGATCACCTCTACTTTGAATCATCAGTGGTGATTATTACCTTAATTTTGATTGGTAAGTGGTTAGAGTTAAGAGCGAAGCATCAAACAACCCAAGCAATTGAAGCTCTTTCAGCGTTACGACCAGAGATGGCATTAGTCAGGCAAGGTAACCAAGAAGTGAATGTACCTATCGACCAGGTAAAAGTAAATGATATTGTGGTGATTAAACCCGGTGAACGTATTGCTGTTGATGGTATTGTTATTGAAGGTTCATCCAGTAGTGATGAGTCGATGTTAACAGGGGAAAGCTTTCCTGTAACTAAATCCATTAATGATATTGTTACTGGGGGGACAATTAATGGTGAAGGGTTGCTGATAGTGAAAACTACCGCAATTCAAGCTGACTCAATGCTTTCAAAAATTATAAATATGGTTGAATCAGCCCAAGCTAAGAAAGCACCAATCCAGCGAATTGTAGATCGTATCAGTGCGATTTTTGTACCGGTGATTTTGGTTATTGCGTTGGTAACCTTGCTGTTTTGGGGAGTAATTTATCATGATTGGCAACAAGCCTTGCTTCATGCCGTTGCCGTATTGGTTATTGCGTGTCCATGTGCTTTAGGATTGGCAACACCTACTGCGATTATGGTGGGAACGGGAGCAGCGGCTCGTCAGGGGATTTTAATTAAAGATGCCGAAGCGTTAGAAACGCTGCACAATATTAATACGATCGCATTTGATAAAACCGGTACGTTAACAGTAGGTAAACCTGAATTAGTGGAAATTGACGTCGTCGGTACTGAAACACCCGAGCAGATTTTATCAATTGCGGCATCAATGCAAGCGGGGAGTGAACATCCTTTAGCTAAAGCGATGTTATCTAAAGCTAAGCACTATAATTATGCACAGAATATTACCTCAGTAGCTGGTTCAGGGATTATGGCAATGATTGATAATACCGAATACTATTTAGGTAGTTTACGCTGGATGAAATCGTTAAATGCCTATTTTGTGAATATGGATGATAAAATCAATGAGCTTACCGGTAAAGGTTACACTATTTCATTTTTGGCTAAACAACAATCAGAAAATCAGGTCGTAATTTTGGCTTTATTTGGTTTTTCTGATGTCATTAAACCTGAAGCCAAAAATGCAATTGAAGCATTACATCAATCGCATGTTACCAGTGTTATGTTAACTGGCGATAATCAGCAAGCGGCTAATTATGTCGGGCAGCAGTTGCGTTTAGATAAAGTGATTGCTGAAGTTTTACCGCAAGATAAAGCAAACTATATTTATCAATTACAGAAAGAGAGCCATAGTGAGCATAATAATTTAGTTGCCATGGTCGGCGATGGTATTAATGATGCCCCTGCATTGGCAGCCGCAGATATTGGCATTGCTATGGGAACGGGCACCGATGTTGCTATGCATACGGCGAGTATTACATTAATGCGTGGTAATTTGTACCTTATTGCTGATGCCATTGATATTTCGCGTCGAACATATAATAAGATAAAACAAAACCTGTTTTGGGCGTTTTTCTATAATTTAATTGGCATTCCATTAGCTGCTTTAGGATTTTTAAATCCAATGATTGCAGGTGCTGCCATGGCTTTAAGTAGCGTTAGTGTGGTAACAAATGCATTACTGCTTAAACGTTGGAAAGCGAGAGCCGATAACCAATAACGGTCATTGAATTAAGGCGGTCGTTTATGCCGCCTAATCGGGTCATTTTCTGGCAATAGGTTTGTTTGTCTGCATATTGACCATTTACGTCAAACTAAAATGGATTTGCGATCCTTTTCCTTGTTCAGTAATAAATACGCCGACGGCACAAATTATCTGTTCATTATAATAAACTAAAGGAATGCGGGTTCGCATCCAAGGTGGAATATGGTGCTCTTGCCATAATTTTTTGATTGCTCTTGAACCCTGACGATTGACAATTTTTAGCTGTCCTTGTGCATGAAAGCGCACAGTTACATCTTCGTCGGCACGAGGTAAGCGGCAATTTAAGTTGTGCTTATTATTGGCGTGTAATTCACCAATATGATCAGGTAAGACTAACGATGACGATAAATCCCATTTAAGCACGTGTTGTTCAATATTTTGATATAGTGGCAACAGGTAGAGTTGGTTTTGGTAACGGCGGATTTGTTTATTATGCAAAATAAATTGTGGATTGGCATCGTCTTTAGCTTGCGCAACAGTTTGCCAAATTAGCGTGAGTTGTTTTTGGCTTGGCATGATAACTTGTTGTTGCCGAAGCCACATTCGTAAAATAGCATTGCGTTTATATTCGCTATAATCAAACAAGGGTTTTAAGCGTAGCTGACCTTGAACGGTAATCACTTGTTGATACTCGGACAGTAATAGCTCGTTAATTAAGGCTTCTTGTTGTTGGCATAACTCGGCACTTCGAGCGACCATTTGCGGAAAATGTGGCCAACGTTGATTGATAATTGGTAAAACATTTAAACGTAAAAAATTGCGATCGTAATGGTCATCTTGATTACTTTCATCTTCTATCCAAGTTAGTTGATTTTGATTCGCATAAGTTTCTATTTGTTTGCGTGATATCGATAATAATGGGCGAAGATGTTGTCCATTTTCGATGGGCATAGCAGAGAGTCCAGCTGGACCACTACCTCGCTTTAAGGCTAATAAAAAGGTTTCGCACTGATCATCAAGATGTTGGGCTGTGCAGAGCATTTCGTCACTTTTTAAGTGATGATGAATTGCTTGATAGCGGGCCTCTCTAGCTTGTTCCTCGATATTCTTGTTCATATCATCAAGCTTCACTTTTTCAATAATTATAGGTACTTGCCATGTTTGGCATTGTTGTACACAATGGTTTGCCCAGTTATCGGCATTTTGACTTAAACCATGATGAATATAAATAGCCCTAATTTGTAAATTGGGTAAAAGCTGTTTTTTCAACATTACCAATACATGCAGTAATACCGTCGAATCGACGCCACCACTGAAAGCCACCAGTAGTGCATTATTGCCTTTTAAATGATGTAAAACGGTTTGTTTTATTACGTCATCAAGCATTGGGTTATGTGTATTGTTCATATTAAAGTGAATTATATTAAGCTTGTTAGCGCAGTAGTTTTGATTTTATCAAGTTTTATTCTATCTAAACCAGCAGCTAAATCGGCAATTAAATCGTTAGGATCTTCAAGACCAATATGCAGACGAATTAATGTGCCAGTAAAGTCGACACCTGATACCGGTCTAATTTTTGCTAATTCTTCAGGTTGGTTTGCTAAAATTAATGATTCAAATCCTCCCCATGAATACGCCATGGTAAAATGGTTTAAATGATCTAAAAAATCAGCTAATTGTATGTCGGTTAAGCGGTCTTTGAGAACAAACGAAAATAAACCACTTGCACCACTAAAATCACGTTTAAAAAATTCATGTCCTTTGCAACTTTCAAGTGCAGGGTGATTAACGGTTGCCACTTTCGGGTGACTAGCAAGCCATTTAGCAACTTTTAAGCCATTTTCATGATGTTGTTTAAGTCTCACCGCTAAGGTACGTAATCCACGCGCCGCCATATAGGCCGTATCGGCATCGCACATTTGTCCCATTAAATAAGAACGTTCTCGTAATCTATCCCAACATCTCTCATTGGCAACAGCAGTCCCTAACATGCCATCTGAGTGCCCAATAAGATATTTAGTGCCTGATTGAATTGAGATATCAATACCATGTTCTAATGCTTTAAATAATATCCCTGCCCCCCATGTATTATCGATCATAATGGTGATTTCAGGATTAACACTTCGAATGGCCTTAACAATTGCCGGTATGTCTTGAACTTCCATAGTGATTGAACTTGGTGACTCTAAAAATACCACTTTGGTATTAGGTTTGATATGGTTGGTAATATAACGGCCAATTAAAGGGGAAAAGTAATCAGTTTCAACCCCCATATCTTTTAAAATATGTTCACAAAATTCTTGGGTTGGCTCATAACTTGCTTCGGATACTAAGATATGATCCCCAGTTTTGACAAAAGCTAGAATCGAATTAGCAATGGCAGCAGCACCGCAAGGGTAAAGATAGCAACCTGCTCCACCTTCAATTTCAATCATGGCATCTTGCAGAGCAAAGTGGGTTAATGTGCCACGTCGTCCATAAAATAGTGCACCATTTGTACGATTTTCTGCCGCTTCTTTTTTGGCTGCAAGAGTATCAAACACCAATGAAGAGGCTCGTTGAATAACGGTATTTACCGCACCTTGGGTATAGCGTTGTTTTCGTCCTGCATGAACTAATTTTGTTGGTAATGACATGATCAATCCTAGGTTAGGGATAAATTTTAATAACAGTTAGCATAGCATGCTGTTAAAATAGTAAAAAATAATTTTTATGAATAGTTGTTTTCTGATAATGCTAATAACTCAACTGGCTAACCTAAATCATGCAATCATCGATTTTTCGTTATTACCTAAGCAAATTGTTGATTATGCAAATAAATTGCATGGCCAACGTAAAAGGCAATTTTTAGTTTGTCGTTCAATCTTAGCGCAGTTACTCAAACAACATTATAGTGTCGATATTTTACCCGAAATGGTCATTGGCGATAATAGTCGACCTCGTTTTTTAGATTGCTCGTTTCCTGATTTTAATATTAGTCATAGTGGGGATTGGGTTGCTGTAGCGGTTGCATTGTCAGGAAAGGTGGGCGTCGATATTGAGGTAGACAGGCCGCGAAAAAATTACCTAAATGTCGCTAAACATTGTTTTGCTGATGAAGAGTACCAATGGATGATTAACCAAGAAGATACATTATTAGCTTTTTGGCAGCTTTGGACATTGAAAGAATCGGCATTAAAACTTTATGCTAAAGGCGTTTGGCAAATAAAATCAGTCAATGTTAATTTAGAACGTCACTCTATTTGCGCCCCTTTTGGACAGCATTTCTATTTTCATTATCAACAGCTGTCAGGCGTTCATCTTGCGGTTAATTGTGATAATCCTATTACCAATATTGTTGTAAAATCCTAATTATTATAATCTGTTACCCTTTTAGGGTAACAGTTATTACAAATATTTTATTATTCGTTTGTGGTGAGTAATCCTGACTCACTTAAGGTTTTATTAAAGTCTTTGTCCATAAAGAATAAATCACGTTTATTTTCGCCTACTAATTCTAGTTTATCAACAATGGTTTTAAATAGCTTTTCTTCTTCATGCTGTTCTGATACATACCATTGTAAAAAATTGAAAGTTGAAAAATCTTTTTGAGTAAGGGCATAATCGACCAGTGAGTTAATTGCTTTGGTAATGGTCAATTCATGTTGATAGGCTGCTTTAAATACATCGAGTAACGATTTATATTTTGCTTCTGGTGCATCAATTTTTCCAATTAATGCAAGTGAACCACAATCTAGAACATAATCAAACAAACGTTCCATATGTTTGCGCTCTTCACCGGCATGATCTCGTAAAAATTTTCCAAAAGAGGGAAAATTTTGGTCATCACACCATGCACTCATTTGTAAATAAAGATTTGAAGAATAAAATTCTAGATTCAGTTGGTCATTAAGTTTTTTGACCATTTGTGTTGTTAACATCTGACTTTCCTCTCATTGCTATTTTATTATTCCACTTTTTAAACGTGGTTATTATATAAACCTTAGCGATTTAGCTAATTGGTTTAAATTGATTAAACTAAATAAATTTGTTGTAGGTTTTTTTTGTGCTTTTCATCTAATTGGTACTCTTTGGCTAACCAATTGTCGATGGTTTGATAACGCTGTTTAATTTCATTTATAGCAGCAGTTAAGAACTCTTTTTTGGCAGAAAATATGATTTTATACTTGTCTAATTCTTCCTGCGTAAATTTATTTTTATATTGATTAAGTGTTTCTTCACGAAAAGTTTGTAAGCATTGTTCAGTAAATAGATAGTCTTGCATGACATCTTCTTCACTCACGCCTAATGCAAAAAGTGTTAGCGCGACACCAATGCCGGTCCTATCTTTACCAACTGCACAGTGCTGAACTAATGGTTTACCATTAGCGTTAAGTAAAAGTGAGATTAATTGTTGATAAGCCTGATTATTAAATGGAAGTAACTGATAAAGTTTTACCATAAAATCAAATGGTGAATATTTTTTTAAAATAAAGATATCATCATAATCACTAGTTAAACTTGCAGTAATTTCGTTACTTAATGGATTAGCCGGGACATTAATATATTGAGTATTAGCCCATAAATTATCGGGACAGCGATCGATTTCATGCTGATCACGATAATCTAAAATATGATGAAGCTTTAATTGGTTAGATAAAATGTTTTTTTCATCTTCAGTTAAGCGAGAAAAGTCACCAGCACGGTATAACAACCCCGATCGAATTTGACGGCCGTCGGTTGTCTTGATTCCACCTAAATCACGAAAATTGATACTGTTTTTGATAGGGATAACTGATGTCATTACCGCTCCTTATTTATTCTTAACTTCGCTTGCTATATTAACATGTTTCTGATTAGAATTAAGTCAATGTTTTGTTGTTTGATAATCAATGAGGTTTTTAATATGTCGATGTTATCTATTTTTCTTTCAAATGAACCGGCTCAAGCGCAGTGGGGCAAAGATGCCTTACTCAGCTTTTCTGATGATGCTATAACAATACACTATAAGTCGGAACATCGCTTAGGTGCAATTCAGCGAGCAGGGCGTAAATTGGATAATCAAGGCATTAAAGCGGTGAAACTGAGTGGTGAAGGTTGGGATTTAGAAGCGTCTTGGCATTTTTGGTTAGGTTACCGTAATGCCAAAAAAAACAATAAAGTGACGTGGGCAAAACTCAATAGCAAAGAAAAAACAGAACTTAAATATCGTTTGGATATTATTGATTGGTGTCGCGATATTGTTAATCAGCAAGCCGAAACCTTAAGTCCTCTTGAATTAGCAACACAAAGTGCAAAATTAATTAGTGCGTATTCATCTAATGTAACTTATAAAATTATTTCAGGCGAAGCCTTAAAAGAACAAGATTATATGGGAATTTATACTGTTGGCAAAGGCTCGGATAGACCAGCTGCATTGCTTGAACTTGATTATAATCCGAGCAAAGATCCTAAAGCACCGATTATTGCTTGTTTAGTGGGTAAAGGTATTACCTTTGATTCTGGTGGTTATAGTTTAAAACCAAGCAGTTTTATGGAGTCAATGCGTGCTGATATGGGCGGAGCTGCATTGGTGAGTGGCGCGTTAGCATTAGCGATAGCTCGTGGTGTACAACACCGTATTAAGCTTTATTTATGTTGTGCGGATAATTTAGTCAGTGGTAATGCGTTTAAATTAGGCGATATTATTCATTATCGTAATGGCAAAACTGTTGAGGTTGATAACACAGATGCGGAAGGACGCTTAGTGTTAGCTGATGGATTAATTTGCGCAGATAATGATAAACCACACTATATTATTGATTGTGCCACGCTAACCGGCGCTGCAAAAATTGCTGTAGGTAACGATTATCAATCCTTGTTATCATTCGATGATTCATTTGCTAATCGGCTAATTGAAAGTGCGACTACCGAACACGAAGCATTTTGGCGATTACCGTTAGCTGAGTTTCATCGTTCGCAATTTCCTTCATCTTTTGCCGATATGGCTAACTCTGGCTTACCTAATACCGCAGGTGCTAGCACCGCAGCGGCATTTTTATCGCATTTTATAAAAAATTATAAACAAAACTGGTTACATATTGACTGCTCAGCCACATTTCGTAAAAGTGCTACTTCCTTATGGGCAACAGGGGCAACCGGAGTAGGTGTTCGCGCCATAGCACATTTATTAAGTGAACTTAACTAGGATTGAAAAAAACCACTGTAAGAGTGGTTTTTTTATATTTTAGATATTTAAAGTGGGATAAATTATTTGTCTTCAACCACTATTGCTTTTTTAATATAAATGGGTTCAACAGGAACATTTTGGTGAGGTCCCATACGTTTAGTTGGTACCGCGGCAATTTTATCAACCACATCCATTCCTTTAATTACTTTACCAAATACTGCATAACCATATTTTTCTGGTGATTGATAATTAAGAAAATCATTATTTACTAGGTTAATAAAAAATTGGCTAGTTGCACTGTTGATTTCACTGGTTCTTGCCATGGCAATAGTGCCGCGATCATTTTTTAGACCGTTATTTGCTTCATTTTTAATTGGAGTAGTATTATCTTTGAATTTTAATTGATCATCTGCGCCACCACCTTGGATCATAAAGCCAGGGATAACACGGTGGAAAGTTAAATTTTCATAAAATCCGCTTTTGACATAATCAATAAAATTTTTGCTAGAAATAGGCGCATGTTCGCTGTCTAATTCAATTTCGATATCACCCATACTGGTTTGTAATAGTACTTTTGTATCAGCATAAGCAAAAGTAGCAGCCATTGTTAACAACAATGAAGCAAATAACATTTTGATTTTATTCATATATTAAATTCCTTATCCAATTTAGTTGGCAGATTATACCGAATATTAAACTATTTTAAATGACAAATATGTAAAATAAGATAAAAATTTGAGTTTTAGTTCACAATAATACTGTTCTATATCGTATGACTTATTTAAAGTTGTTATCTTTAATTAACTATTAGCATTCCTCACATAGCTTTAATTAAATAGAAACATTTAAATGCCACATTTATTTTGTTGAATTGTATTTTGAAATAGAATGAGAACTCATGCGTTGTATTTTATGTAATATGCCATTAGCTTTAAGCCATCATGGCATTTGTTGTCAATGTGTGAACAATTTACCTAAGTTAAATAAAGTGTGTCAGCAATGTTGCTTACCACACTCTTTATTTACTGAGATCTGTTACCGTTGTCGAGACAATAAACCAAAGTATGACAAGCTTATAGCAGTGAGTGATTATATTAATCCATTGAAAAAACTTATTCACCAGTTAAAGTTTTATCATAAAACTGAATTTGCTTTAGCATTAGCTAGATTGATGTTTTTAGCGTGGTATCAACAACGAGAAGCAGACGGGTTAATGAAACCCGATTTAGTGACATGTGTCCCGTTACATCATTTACGATATTGGTCTCGTGGTTATAATCAAGCCGAATTATTGGCTAACCCCATTGCTAAGTGGTTAGGTCGTGATTTTTATCCGCATTTATTATATCGTAAACAGCGAGCTTTAGATCAAAAAACACTTTCATTGCAACAACGAATTGATAATGTTGATACCCTCTATTTTTGTCGGGAAGATATCACTAATCAATCTGTTATGCTGATAGATGATATAGTCACTACCGCCAATACTATAAATGTTATTAGTCAACAATTGAAAAACTGCGGTGCAATAAGTGTTCAAGTCATTTGTTTATGTCGCACAGTATTGTAAAATCATAAACAATCCCTATAATAACCAACAGAGTTAGTCAACTATTATAATCAGTGATGCTCATAATTATTCATTGAATAACTGGCATCAAAGTGAGGGGTTTATGTCTATTATTACCATTTCTCAAGCAGCTCAACAGCATTTTAAAAAATTGCTTGCTAATCAAGCGGATGGAACACAAATTCGGGTGTTTGTTATCAATCCTGGTACCGCAACAGCGGAATGTGGCGTGTCATATTGTCCCGCTGATACTGTTGAAGAGAGTGATATTGAAGAAAAGCAAGATGGTTTTTCTGTTTATATTGATGAGATCAGTGCTCCATTTTTGGAAGAGACAGTGATTGATTATGTAACCGACGAACTTGGCTCACAATTAACATTAAAAGCACCAAACTCAAAAATGAAGAAAGTTGCAGATGATGCACCGTTAATCGAGCGCGTTAATTATCTGATTCAAGCTCAAGTTAATCCGCAACTTGCTAGCCATGGTGGTCATGTGAGCTTGGTTGAGTTGACAGAAGATAATTATGCCATATTACAATTTGGTGGAGGTTGTAATGGTTGTTCGATGGTGGATTATACCTTAAAAGAAGGAATCGAGAAGCAGTTACTGGCCGAATTTCCAGAATTAGCAGGGGTGAAAGATATTACTGAACATCAAGCCGGAAGCCACTCTTATTGTTAAAATAATTTCTAATTTAATCTTGCTTATTGCTAAGATTAAGTCATAATCAAATGCTGTTTGCCAATTCACTTTATGATGGGGTTTTATGAATCAAGTTAGTATTATTTCAGATCTTATCGTTTGGATTGAGAAAAATCTGGAGCAGCCATTATCTATAGATAATGTTTCGCAAAAATCAGGTTATTCTAAATGGCATTTACAACGAATGTTTAAAGAAGTAACCGGTCAAGTGCTTGGTACTTATATTCGTCATCGAAGGTTAACTTACGCTGCACTTTCTTTACGAATGACCAGTAAACCTATATTAGATATTGCAATGCAATATCGTTTTGATTCCCAACAAACTTTTACCCGTTCATTTAAAAAACAATTTAATGAAACACCGGCAAGTTATAGGCGTAGTGAATATTGGGATCCAACAGGATTAACGCCAGCCATTGAACTCAATAAGACGCGATTGTCGCTGCCTGAACCCACATTTGTCACTATGCCTAAACAGACTTTTTGGGGAATTACTTATAAAAATAACTGTAATCTAAGTAAATTATTAGATGAAGAGATTAAATTAAGAGTGCAATTTTTTCATAATTATTTAACGCGTTATGCTAATAAAAATGAAGCGTTGCCAGAAAGAATTTATGCATTTAATCGAATACTAAAAAGTAAAGATAATGCCAATGAGCAAGAACTTTTTTATACTATTGCATTAGAACACAATAATAACCTTGAACATATTGAACAATTTGTAAGTGAAGGTGGATTGTATCTTTGTTTTAAATATTTCGGACCACCAGAAAATTTCAAAGATTTTATTTCGCAAGTCCACTTGGCTGCTATGCCTGCATTAAAAGTTCGTTTACGTTCAGGGTGTTTAATTGAAATTCATCATAATTTGCATGATGATTCGGTTAAATCAGTCAAAAATCTTCAACGCATTGAGTGTGATTATTGTGTGCCCGTCATTACTGAAAATGAAATTCGCCAAAAAAATGGTGGATAAAATTGTTTCATTCCCTTTTTTACTAGTCATTTAATAAGTTTTGTTCTAACCAATATTTAAATTCAGGCGATGCTTCTTTTAGACTATTTGAACCACGAGTGACAGTGGCAATACCAATGCCAAGCTGTTCTTTTAATTGACGCTGATTAATTGAACCATCTAACAAAGCATGGACAATTTTTACTCGGGTAATTAATGCATCTCGTTCATCGGCAGTTAATAGGAGTTTTAATATATCAAGCGAATAGCCATCATTAAATGCTTGATGTAATATTTCAACGGTTTGTTGCCATTCTTTATTTTTCATCTTGTTCGTCATTAATATTGTTGGTTAAATTCAATTGTGGTTAAAATCCCTACGTTTTCTTGCTTTAAAATGGTTTTGTAAATGTAATCATAAGTTAATACATTTTTCACGTAATTACGGGTTTCGGTAAAAGGGATACTATCAATAAATGAGGCAGCATCAAGTTTGCCGCCACTTTTATTAAGCCATTTTTTTACACGATTAGGGCCGGCATTATAAGCACTAGAGGATAAAATACGATTATTATTATTTTGTAAATAGACACTATTTAGATAGTAAGTTCCAAGTTGTATATTGATTTCGGGATCAAATAATTGAGCAGGGGAGTTATAGGTTACATACCCCATTTTTTTAGCTGTATCTTTAGCTGTTGCCGGCATAAGTTGCATTAAACCACTTGCACCGACGGGAGATTGTATTGTGGTATCAAGTGCGCTTTCTTGGCGCGAGATAGCTAATGCGTAAGAAAGCGGTATAACTTTGTCTTTTAATGCATTGTTATATAAGTTTTGATACATAATTGGGAGCCTTTCTGTCCAATTATCCCATAGTTTTCCTGAGATTGTTGCTTGGATACTGAGATCGCCCCATCCTTTTTGGTAAGCGTATCTGGCTAACTGTAAATAATCATTATTAGGTTGATTCCTTAATACATATCGCCATTCACGATTTGATTCCGATATCATGCCTAAAAAACGCAATTCATTAATTCTTTTAATAAATGCTTGACTATCATATTGAGTATTTAATTTGCTACGTTCAGCTGCTGAAAGGTCTTGCGATAAATTGACAAGTATATAAGGTTGATTAAGTGTTTGTGCACTAATCATACCGTAAAAGCCTCGATTATTGCTTAATGTTTGTAAAATGGTATGGGCTTGTTCACGTTGATTATTGTTAAGTAGCACGCGTGCTTGCCAATATTGCCAATCGTCTTTCAATTGATCTTTTGGATCAAGCTGTGTTAACCAATAAGCAATATCTTTAAAATCGTTGTTATCAATCGCGACACGGATACGTTTTTCAACTAATGGCGTGTCATGTGTTTTGGCAATAAAATTATCACGCCACTCAATTTGTTGCTGCGTTGCTGAATCATTAAAGAAACGATCAGCCAAGCTTTTTTGTAGAACAATTTGCTCTTCTTCAGTTAGTGCTTGTTGTTCAATAAGTTTTGGTAAAATTGCTTCGGCCAAATTCATATCAGCTTTCGCTAAACGTGCAAAGGAAGCAAGAACAATTTTTTTAGTAAATTTACTCGCTGTAATATTTTTTGAAAATTCACTTAATTTTTGTGGATTATCAAATAGAGCAAGTAAATGACTTTTTGTAGTTTGATAACTACTATCCAATGTGTTTGCTAAATATCGTGCCAGTTTTATGTTGTTGGACTCAAGGGCGAGTTCGATGCGTAATAATATCATATTTCCGGTCTGTTTACCGGTTTGTGACCATGCATTAATTAGCGAGTCACAGGCTGAAGGCAGTTCTTTGCCTGTCATCCATAATGATTCAATTTCATTGTAAATGGACTCATTATTACTATTTTGTTGTAATTGGGCATAGAGATTTCGGCAATTTGCTGCAGGTGACCCATCTTGTGGAAAATTGACAATCGTGTTCCAATCTTGACGATTAGTCAATTCTGCCAGGTAAGCTTGTATCAATGATGAAGTTAACGGAAAGTCATTATATTGCGTGATGAAATTTCTGACTAATTCGGGTGAAACAACTTTAATATTACTTTGCAAAAATTGTACAGCAGCATAAGGATAAAGAGGATAAGTTGTTAACTCGTTTAGCAAAGCTTGTTGTTCTTCAAAACTTAATGATTGATAAGAATTGGTCCATTTTTGATAGCTAGCTCGCAAGTTAGTCTGAGCATTGCTTGCAAAACTACTATTGGCTATCAGTAAAGTTATCAATAAAAAAGAACGCAATACTAAACTCATCCTTTAACTCCGGTAGCATATTAGCTTATTAGATTAGCATATTTTAGCGTTATTCGTCGATAAGCAACGTATATTTAATTCCTAGTAAAATAGTCAACTAAATACTTGACTAAACTAAAAGGATATATACAATACATCCAAAATATAAAGAGGAGATGATCAATGAAATTGACTTCAAAGGGGCGATATGCGGTAACAGCAATGTTGGATGTAGCACTACATTCAAGCTCTGGTCCGGTTTCACTTGCCGATATTTCAGAACGTCAGGAAATCTCATTATCTTATCTTGAACAATTGTTTGCGCGTTTACGTAAAAATGGCTTAGTACTAAGTGTTAGAGGACCAGGTGGTGGTTACGTGCTAAGTCGAAGTATGGATCAAATTGCAATTAGTTCGATTGTTAAAGCTGTAGATGAAACAGTTCACGCCACAAAATGCCATGGTCAAAATGGCTGTCAAGGTGGTGTTAGATGTTTAACACATAGTTTATGGAATGATTTAAGTGAACGCATTGATGACTTTTTAACAAGCATTACACTAAGTGAATTAGTGAATAATAAGGAAGTTAAAGCGGTAGCAGACCGTCAAAGTCACATACAGCAAGTTAGGATTAACTAATAAATATATAATACAGAATTTGTAATTGGGAGTAATAAATGAAACTACCTATTTATATGGATTATGCAGCGACAACGCCGGTTGATCCTAGAGTAGCTGAAAAAATGATGCAATATTTAACACTCGACGGTATATTTGGTAATCCGGCATCTCGATCTCATAAATTTGGATGGCAGGCCGAAGAAGCGGTAGATATAGCAAGAAACCAAATTGCTGATCTAATTGGTGCAGATTCACGAGAAATTGTGTTTACCTCTGGCGCTACAGAAGCCGATAATTTAGCCATTAAAGGGGCTGCCCATTTTAATCAAGCAAAAGGTAAACACATTATTACCTGTAAAACGGAACATAAAGCGGTACTTGATACTTGTCGTCAATTAGAACGAGAAGGCTATGAAGTGACTTATTTGGCCCCTGAATCTAATGGAATATTGGATTTAGATAAGCTTGCAGCTGCAATGCGTAGTGATACAACTGTTGTATCTATTATGCACGTTAATAATGAAACAGGCGTGGTTCAAGATATTGAAAAAATCGGTGAGATGTGCCGAGAACGAGGTATTGTTTTTCATGTTGATGCAACGCAAAGTGTTGGTAAATTACCGATTGATTTAACAAAGTTAAAAGTCGATCTTATGTCGTTTTCTGGACATAAAATTTACGGTCCTAAAGGCATTGGTGGGCTTTATGTAAGACGTAAACCTCGTGTTCGTATCGAAGCACAAATGCATGGTGGTGGTCATGAACGTGGTATGCGCTCAGGCACGTTACCTGTACATCAAATTGTTGGGATGGGCGAAGCCTATCACATAGCTAAAGAAGAAATGGCTACTGAAATGCCGCGACTATTAGCACTTAAAAATCGCCTATGGAATGGTTTAAAAGATATTGAAGAGGTTTACTTAAATGGTTCGTTAGAGCACAGTGCACCCAATATCTTAAATGTTAGCTTTGCTTATATTGAAGGCGAATCATTGATGATGGCTTTAAAAGATTTAGCTGTTTCATCTGGCTCTGCTTGTACTTCAGCTAGTTTAGAACCTTCATATGTTTTGCGTGCATTAGGATTAAATGATGAACTGGCTCACAGTTCAATCCGTTTTTCATTAGGCCGTTTTAGCACTGAAGAAGAAGTGGATTATGTAATTAAACTAATCAAAAATTCTATTGGCAAATTGAGAGATTTATCGCCACTTTGGGAAATGTTTAAAGATGGCGTTGATCTAACAAAAATTAAGTGGTCAGCCCATTAAAATTAGGAGCAAATTATGGCATATAGTGAAAAAGTCGTTGATCATTATGAAAACCCACGCAATGTTGGCTCTTTCGATCAAAATGATCCTAATGTTGGTAGTGGTATGGTTGGTGCGCCAGCGTGTGGCGATGTAATGCGATTACAAATCAAAGTGAATGATGCGGGTATTATTGAAGATGCTAAATTCAAAACTTATGGTTGTGGTAGTGCAATAGCATCCAGCTCTTTAGTCACCGAATGGATTAAAGGTAAATCGTTAGATGAAGCGCAGGCGATTAAAAATACTGATATCGCAAAAGAACTTGCATTGCCACCTGTTAAAATTCACTGTTCAATTTTAGCCGAAGATGCAATTAAAGCCGCAATTGATGATTATAAAACTAAGAAAGGGCAAGGTTAATGGCAATCACATTAACAACAAGTGCAGCAAATCGAGTTCAATCCTTTTTGGCTAATCGCGGAAAAGGTGTTGGGCTTAGGTTAGGTGTAAAAACATCCGGTTGTTCAGGTATGGCTTATGTCTTGGAATTTGCTGATGTGATTAATGACGATGATAGCGTTTTTGAAGATAAAAATGTCAAAGTGATCGTAGATAAAAAAAGTTTAGTTTATATTGATGGAACAGAACTTGATTTTGTCAAAGAGGGTCTAAACGAAGGCTTTAAATTCAATAATCCTAATTCTAAGAATGAATGCGGTTGTGGCGAAAGCTTTAATGTTTAGTTGGAGCTATCATTATGGATAATTACTTTGAGTTATTTCAGTTACCTGTACAGTTGCCGGTTGATTCAAAACAGTTAGCGCTTCATTATCAACAGCTACAAAGACAATATCACCCAGATAATTTTGCGACTGCAAATGACAGCGAAAAATCCGCTGTTGTACAAAAATCGGCTAAAATTAATGATGGTTATCAAACATTAAAAAATCCGATCAAAGCGGCTGAATATTTTTTATCGTTACAAGGTTTTGATATTGCAGCAGAACAGAGCATTATTCATGATGCCGATTTTTTAATGGAGCAATTTTCTTTGCGTGAAAGGCTTGATGACATTGAAAATCAAACTAATTTTACCTTGTTAGATGATTTTCATGCAGAAATTATTGAACGTGAAAAAACAGTTTATAATCAATTACTAGCGCTCATTGCTAAACAAGATTGGCAAACTGCACTTAATCAACTCTATAAAATCCGTTATCTCACTAGATTGATTGAACAAATCGAGAAGTTACAAGAAAAGCAATTTGCTTTATAATTTTAAGATTAGTCGCACGTCAACAGAGATAGATTAAATGGTATTATTACAGATCAGTGAACCAGGACAAACACCAGAACCCCATCAACGTCGTGTGGCGGTAGGCATTGATCTTGGTACAACAAATTCACTCGTCGCAACAGTTCGTAGTGGACAATCCGAGGTTTTACCTGATTTAGACGGTAATGCTTTATTGCCATCAGTTGTTCATTATGGCATCGATTATGATGATAATCCGGTTATTACCGTTGGAAAGAATGCTAAAGATAATGCTGCCAACGATCCCAAAAATACAGTAAGTTCTGTTAAAAGGTTAATGGGCAGAAGTTTATCCGATATTCAATTTTCGCATTTTCCCTACGCATTTTCACAAACTGAAAATGGCGTACCCTTATTAAATTTACCTAATGGCCAAGTTAATCCGATTCAGGTTTCAGCCGAAATCTTAGTTGCTTTAGCCAATAGAGCAAAACAGACATTACAAAGTGAAATTGATGGCGCGGTGATTACTGTTCCTGCCTATTTTGATGATGCTCAGCGGCAAGCAACCAAAGATGCTGCAAAGTTAGCTGGATTGCATGTACTTCGTCTTTTAAATGAACCAACCGCCGCCGCGATTGCTTATGGTTTAGATTCCGGCAAAGAAGGGGTGATTGCCGTTTATGATTTAGGTGGCGGTACGTTTGATATTTCTATCTTGCGCTTACATAAAGGGGTGTTTGAAGTATTAGCAACGGGGGGCGATTCTGCACTTGGTGGTGATGATTTTGACCGACTACTTGCAGATTATCTAAAAAAACAAGTCGGTTTAGAAACTAACACTGATCCCCATATCAACCAAACAATTATTGATGAAGCGGTTAAAATCAAAATTGCACTAAGCCAGAAAGATTCTGTTTTAGTCAACATAGAAGGTCAATCTTTAACTCTAACACGTAAACAATTTGAAGCGTTAATTGAACCGTTAGTCAAACGCACATTGGCGGTTTGTCGCCGGGCATTAAAAGATGCTCAAACTGATATAAGTGATATCGTTGAAGTTGTGATGGTCGGTGGTTCTACTCGCGTTCCGTTAGTTCGTAAACTTGTCGGCGATTATTTTAAAACTGAGCCACTAACTTCGATTGACCCAGATAAAGTTGTAGCTATTGGTGCAGCAATACAGGCGGATATACTCGTTGGCAATAAGTCAGATTCCGACATGCTATTGCTTGATGTTATTCCCTTGTCTTTAGGGATAGAAACGATGGGCGAATTGGTTGAAAAAATTATTCCACGTAATAGCACAATACCGTGTGCGAGGGCGCAAGAATTCACCACATTTAAAGACGGACAAACGGCGATGATGATTCATGTTTTACAAGGTGAACGTGAAACTGTTGCTGATTGCCGATCACTTGCAAGATTTACGTTAAGGGGTATTCCTCCTATGCCAGCAGGTGGAGCGCATATTCGAGTTACCTTTCAAGTCGATGCTGATGGTTTGTTAAGTGTCACTGCAAAAGAGAAATCAACAGGCGTTGAAGCAGCGATTCAAGTTAAGCCATCTTATGGGTTAACAGATAAAGAAATCGCGTCCATGATTCAAGATTCTATTAGCTATGCACAGCAAGATAAACAAGCTAGGATGCTCGCTGAACAAAAAGTTGAAGCCGCACGAGTTCTTGAGAGTTTGCAAAGCGCCTTAGATAAAGACGCCGATTTATTAAGTGAAAATGAACTGGATCAGATTTTAGCAGCTAAACATCAATTACAAGCCGTAAGTGAATTAGATGACAGTTATACCATTGAAAAACAAATCAAAGTTGTTGATAAAGTGACACAGGAGTTTGCTGCTAAGCGAATGGATAGGTCAATTCGTCATGCTTTAACTGGTCATAAAGTTGATGATATTTAACTAACGAGATTATTATGCCAAAAATTACTTTTTTACCTAATGCCGATCTTTGTCCTGATGGATTAACTGTCGAAGCAGAAGAAGGCGAATCTATTTTAGAAGTTGCTTTGCGCAATGACATTGAAATTGAACATGCTTGTGAGATGTCTTGTGCTTGTTCAACTTGCCACTGTATTGTTCGAAAAGGATTTGATTCACTCGAAGAGAGTGATGAACAAGAAGACGATATGCTGGATAAAGCGTGGGGTGTTGAACCGCATAGTCGCTTAAGTTGCCAAGCTCGAGTGACCGATGAAGATCTTGAGGTTGAAATCCCAAGATATAGTCTTAACCACGCTAAAGAAGATCATTAATCAGTCGCCTTTATGGCGGCGCCTAATTTACTTATCATTTGAGATTTTAATTTTTTCTATTTTTCTTTGATTTTGATATCGTTGTGATTTTTGTCACATTTTTCTTATTAAAAATAATACTTTACTATTAACTTGATTATCGTTTTGGTATAGTTGATTTATAGACATGTGCTGAAAAATAAACAGGTGTTTATGAATCATAGAGAAAAGCAAATCTTAACAATTATCCGTAATAATCCGCTTATCCAACAACATACAATAGCTGACATGTTAGGTATCACTCGCTCGAGTGTTGCAGGTTATATTATGACACTGACTCAAAAAGGCTATATAAAAGGAAAGGGTTATATTTTATCAGAAAATAATCATATTGTGGTGGTTGGTTCGAGCAATATGGATGTGACTGGATATTCAGATAAGAAATTAGTTTATGGTGATTCAAACCCAGGAAAAATTGCTTGTACACCTGGTGGTGTCGGTCGTAATATTGCTGAAAATTTAGCATTATTGGGACAAGATACTCATCTGGTTTCTATGATAGGTGATGATTTTTATGGCATGCAATTGATTGAGCACACGCGAAAAGCTGGCGTTAATATGGATCATTGCCACGTTGTAAAAGGGGATAGTACTTCAACTTATCTTTCTCTATTAGATGAAGCTGGTGAAATGATTCTAGCTATCAACGATATGGACATTATTGATAAGTTAACACCAAGTTTATTAAATGAGTCAAAACAATTGATTCAACATGCAAAATTATTAATTATTGATTGTAATTTACAATCAGAGGCTTTGGCTTGGTTATTCAGTAACGCAGGCTCAGTCCCTATTTTTGTTGATACCGTTTCAGCCTTTAAATCGCATAAAATAAAAGATTGGTTATCACATATTCATACTTTAAAACCTAACCGCCTTGAAGCTGAAATGTTAAGTGGCATAAAAATTAATAGCGATAAAGACATACCAGCTGTTATTGATTGGTTTCATAAACAAGGCGTGCAGCGAATAGCGATCAGTACGGGTGCTGAAGGTGTTTATTACAGCGAAATCAATGGTGAGCAAGGTTGGTCTGCTTCTATTCCTACAACAATTATTAGCGTTACAGGTGCAGGTGATGCGATGCTTGCTGGCCTTGCTCATGGCTATTTGGATAATATGAGTTTTTATCAAAGTGTGAGATTTGCTCAAGCGTGCTCATCTTTAACGTTATCATCTGAATTTACCAATAATCCAAATCTATCTATTAATTGTGTTCAAAATATATTGGAGTCTGTTTCATGAATAATGTATCTACCTATAATCAATATCTCGATATCTCGCCAGAAGTTAAACAAGCGCTTGACAATAATCAACCTGTCGTTGCTTTAGAATCGACCATTATTTCACATGGCATGCCTTATCCGCAAAATGTGGAAACCGCATTAAAAGTGGAAGAAATTGTCAGAAAAAATGGCGCAATTCCTGCAACGATTGCGGTAATTAACGGTCGATTAAAAGCTGGGTTATCAAAAGAAGAGATCACCATTCTTGGTAAAGAAGGATTAAATGTAACAAAAGTAAGCCGTCGTGATTTACCAGTTGTTGTAGCCAATAAACAAAATGGTGCGACAACCGTTGCAGCTACAATGATTATTGCTGAATTAGCGGGTATTCGAGTTTTTGCAACCGGCGGGCTTGGTGGCGTTCATCGTGGCGCTGAGCATACCTTTGATATTTCAGCCGATCTTCAAGAACTCGCTAATACAAGTGTCGCTGTAGTTTGTGCTGGTGCCAAATCAATTTTAGATTTAGGTCTAACGATGGAATACCTTGAAACATATGGGGTACCTGTGGTTGGTTATCAAACCGAAAAACTGCCGTCGTTCTTTAGCCGAACTAGTCCGTTTGATGTTAGCGTAAAACTAGATAGCGCTAAACAGATTGCCGACATGATTAACGTAAAATGGGATTTGGGTTTAAAGGGTGGCGTTGTGGTTGCAAATCCTATTCCTGAACAATATGCAATGGATGAGCAAATTATTTCCGTTGCGATTGAAAAAGCGTTACAAGAGTCGGTTGAGAAAGGGATTAAAGGTAAAGAAACCACGCCATTCTTGTTAGCCAAAGTGGTAGAAATAACGGGTGGTGATAGTTTAGAAGCTAATATCAATCTCGTCTTTAATAATGCTAAATTAGCATCAGAAATAGCAATAAATTATTGCCATATTAAATAATTACTATTAAATTTTTAGTCTAAAGGAAGAATAGCTATATTTATTTAATGCACTTCCTTTAGGTATTATCGCTTTAGTACCTGTAATCCTAAAAATATTTGTTTGATTTGTTAAAGTCATTATCTTTACTCTTTATGAATTACTCCTTGCATTAGTTAATTATTTACGTATAATTGACGCACTTTGTTTGTTGAATTTTTGATAAGCAAATGCGTATGAAGATATAATCCTTATTTAATAATATTGAATTATATCAACAATACTCCCGATTTGGGGGTTACGAAAAAGAACGGATTACACTCTCCTGTCAATCGAAACAGGGTAAGAGGAGTAGTCTTTTGTTATAACTTTTAAATAGTGGAGCTCTGGTCTCATGTCGAACCAAAGAATCCGTATCCGGTTAAAAGCGTTTGATCATCGTTTGATAGATCAATCAACTGCTGAAATTGTAGAAACTGCGAAGCGCACAGGCGCACAAGTTCGTGGTCCTATTCCATTACCGACACGCAAAGAGCGTTTTACCGTATTGATTTCTCCGCACGTTAATAAAGACGCGCGTGATCAATATGAAATTCGCACTCACAAACGTCTAGTTGATATTGTTGAGCCAACTGAAAAAACAGTTGATGCTTTAATGCGTCTAGATCTTGCTGCCGGTGTTGATGTGCAGATCAGTTTAGGTTAATCCTAGGCTGAATGATTGAGAGGTCGAAACAATGATTGGTTTAATCGGTCGTAAAGTAGGAATGACACGAATCTTCACCGAAGAGGGTGTTTCTATTCCTGTCACCGTAGTTGAAGTTCAAAGTAACCGCATTACTCAAGTAAAAACGCTTGAAAATGATGGTTATCAAGCTATTCAGGTTACTACTGGCAGCAAAAAAGCAAGCCGCGTAAACAAACCTGAAGCAGGTCATTTCGCTAAGGCTGGCGTTGAAGCTGGTCGTGGTCTATGGGAATTCCGTTTTGAAGAAGGTGAATTTACTGTAGGTCAAAGCATTAACGTTGATATTTTTACAGACGTTAAAAAAGTTGATGTTACTGGTACATCTAAAGGTAAAGGTTTTGCTGGCGTAACTAAACGTTGGAATTTCCGTACTCAAGATGCAACCCATGGTAACTCTTTGGCACACCGTGGTCATGGCTCAATTGGTCAAAACCAAACTCCAGGTAAAGTGTTCAAAGGTCGTAAAATGGCAGGTCACCTAGGTAATGAACGTGTAACTGTTCAAAACTTAGATATTGTACGTGTTGATGCAGAGCGTAACCTTTTATTAATTAAAGGTGCGGTTCCTGGCGCAATCAATAGTGACGTAATTGTTAAACCAGCAATCAAGGCTTAACGTCGAGGAGATAGAGATGGAATTAGTAGTAAAAGACGCGCAAGCGCTTTCTGTTTCCGAAACTACCTTCGGACGTGAGTTTAATGAAGCGTTAGTTCACCAAGTAGTTGTTGCTTATGCATCTGCTGCTCGTCAAGGCTCTCGCGCACAAAAAACTCGTGCAGAAATCGCTGGTTCAGGCAAAAAACCATGGCGTCAAAAAGGCACAGGTCGTGCTCGTTCAGGTTCTATTAAGAGCCCAATCTGGCGTAGTGGTGGTGTAACATTTGCAGCAAAACCACAAGATCATAGCCAAAAAGTTAACCGTAAAATGTATCGTGGTGCATTAAAGAGTATTTTCTCTGAATTAGTGCGTCAAGAACGTTTAGTTGTGGTTGAAACATTTACTGTTGAAGCACCTAAGACTAAATTATTAACTCAGAAATTAAATGATATGAATCTTAATGATGTTCTAATCATTACCTCTGACGTTGATGAAAATCTTTTCTTAGCAGCACGTAACTTGCATAAAGTTGATGTGCGTGATGTGGCAGGTATTGATCCAGTTAGTTTGATTGCATTTGACAAAGTGGTTATCACTGTTGATGCCGTTAAACAAGTAGAGGAGATGTTAGCATGATTCGTGAAGAGCGTCTGCTTAAAGTCCTGCGAGCACCACATGTTTCTGAAAAAGCATCTATTTCAATGGAAAAAACAAATACATTAGTATTGAAAGTTGCTAAAGATGCTACTAAGAGAGAGATTAAAGCCGCAGTTGAACAACTATTTGAAGTTAAAGTAGATGACGTAAATACGCTTGTTGTTAAAGGCAAAGTAAAACGTCGTGGTCAACAAATCGGTCGCCGTAGCGACTGGAAAAAAGCTTACGTTACTTTAGCAGAAGGTCAAAACTTAGACCTTGCTGGCGTCGCTGAGTAATTCGGAGGAGTAAGAACAATGGCAGTTGTTAAGTGTAAACCTACATCTCCGGGTCGTCGCCACGTTGTTAAAGTGGTTAACCCAGAGTTGCATAAAGGTAAGCCTTATGCACCGTTGCTTGATTCAAAAAGCAAAACTGGTGGTCGCAATAATAATGGTCGTATCACTACCCGTCATATCGGTGGTGGTCATAAACAACATTATCGTATTGTCGACTTTAAGCGTAATAAAGATGGTATTCCAGCAGTTGTTGAACGTTTGGAATATGATCCGAACCGTAGTGCAAATATTGCATTGGTTCTATATAAAGACGGTGAACGTCGTTATATTTTAGCGCCTAAAGGCTTAAAAGCAGGTGATCAGATCCAATCTGGTGTTGATGCATCAATTAAAACAGGTAACTGTTTACCAATGCGCAATATTCCAGTCGGTTCTACCGTGCATAATATTGAAATGAAACCAGGCAAAGGCGGACAACTTGCTCGCTCTGCTGGCAGTTATGTTCAAATCGTTGCGCGTGATGGTGCTTATGTAACATTACGTCTACGTTCAGGTGAAATGCGTAAAGTGTTATCTGATTGCCGCGCCACTATTGGTGAAGTGGGTAACTCAGAACATATGCTTCGCGTACTAGGTAAAGCGGGTGCTTCGCGTTGGCGCGGTGTTCGTCCTACTGTTCGTGGTACAGCAATGAACCCGGTAGACCATCCACATGGTGGTGGTGAAGGTCGTAACTTTGGTAAACATCCTGTGTCTCCATGGGGTCAAAAAGCCAAAGGATTGAAAACGCGTAGCAACAAACGTACTGATAAGTATATTGTTCGCCGTCGCAATAAGAAATAATTAATATAGAGGATTAGCTATGCCACGTTCTCTCAAGAAGGGTCCTTTTATTGACCTACACTTGCTGAAGAAGGTAGAGAAAGCGGTGGAAAGCGGGGACAAGAAACCAATTCGTACTTGGTCCCGTCGTTCAACGATCTTTCCTAACATGATCGGTTTGACCATCGCTGTCCATAATGGTCGTCAGCACGTTCCAGTTTATGTTTCCGACGAAATGGTTGGTCATAAATTGGGTGAATTCGCGCCGACTCGTACTTATCGCGGCCATGCTGCGGATAAGAAAGCTAAGAAGAAATAAGTAGGAGAAAGAGATGGAAACAATTGCAAAGTACCGCCACGCTCGTTCTTCTGCACAAAAAGTTCGCTTAGTTGCAGATCTTGTTCGCGGTAAGAAAGTGTCTCAGGCACTTGATATTTTAACGTACACCAATAAAAAAGCGGCTGTACTAGTTAAAAAAGTATTAGAGTCTGCTATTGCTAATGCAGAGCATAACGATGGTGCTGATATTGATGATCTAAAAGTTGCGAAAATTTTCGTAGACGAAGGCCCAACCATGAAGCGTATTATGCCTCGTGCAAAAGGTCGTGCAGATCGAATTTTGAAGCGTACGAGTCACATCACCGTGATCGTCTCTGATCGCTAGGCTGGAGAATAGCAATGGGTCAAAAAGTAAATCCAAATGGTATCCGACTAGGCATCGTCAAGCCTTGGACATCTACATGGTATTCGGGTACAAAGACATTCGCTGATAATTTAGAAAGTGATTTTAGAGTGCGTGAATTCTTAAACAAAGAATTAGCACAAGCATCAATCTCTAAGATTGTAATCGACCGTTCAGCAGAAACTAACGTTCGCATTACTATTCACACTGCTCGTCCGGGTATTGTGATTGGTAAAAAAGGCGAGGACGTTGAAAAATTACGTAATGCCGTAGCTTCTATTGTCAATAAATATAAAGACAAGAAAGAGAAACGTGATGTTGCAGTACAAATTAATATTGCTGAAGTTCGTAAACCAGAACTTGACGCTAAATTAGTTGCTGACAGTATTACCTCTCAGTTAGAACGCCGTGTTATGTTCCGTCGTGCTATGAAACGTGCGGTTCAAAACGCAATGAAAGCGGGTGCTAAAGGTATCAAAGTTGAAGTAAGTGGTCGTTTAGGCGGCGCTGAAATCGCTCGTAGTGAATGGTATCGTGAAGGTCGTGTGCCTCTACATACTCTACGTGCTGATATCGATTATGGTACATCTGAAGCATTAACTACCTATGGTATTATTGGTGTTAAAGTGTGGATCTTCAAAGGTGAGATCCTTGGTGGTATGGCTGCCGTTGAACAAGCAGAAAAACAACCTGCTGCTCAACCGAAAAAGCAGCGCAAAGGCCGAAAACAATAAGGAGCGTCGCTGATGTTACAACCAAAGCGTACAAAATTCCGTAAAGTGCACAAGGGCCGCAATCGTGGTCTTGCTGTAAGTACTGACGTTAGTTTCGGTACATTCGGTCTTAAGGCTGTGGGTCGTGGTCGTTTGACTGCGCGCCAGATCGAAGCAGCACGTCGTGCTATGACTCGTGCAGTTAAGCGTCAAGGTAAAATCTGGATTCGAGTTTTCCCTGATAAACCAATTACTGAAAAACCACTTGAAGTGCGTATGGGTAAAGGTAAGGGTAACGTTGAATACTGGGTTGCTCAGATTCAACCAGGTAAAGTCCTTTATGAAATGGACGGAGTACCGGAAGAAGTTGCTCGTGAAGCATTTGCGTTGGCAGCTGCAAAACTGCCAATTAAAACCACCTTTGTGATTAAGACGGTGATGTAAATGAAAGCAAAAGAGCTACGCGAAAAAAGCGTTGAAGAGTTAAATACTGAACTTCTTAATTTATTACGTGAGCAATTTAACTTACGTATGCAATTAGCTGGGGGTCAGTTAACACAAACTCATGTGTTAAAACAAGTGCGTCGTAATATTGCACGAGTTAAAACATTATTAACTGAGAAGGCGGGTGCGTAATATGACTACTGAAGTAAAAATTCGTACTCAGCAAGGTCGTGTTATTAGCGACAAAATGGATAAATCTATTACTGTAGCTATTGAACGTAAAGTGAAGCATCCGTTATATGGTAAGTTCATTAAACGTACGACTAAATTGCATGTACATGATGAAAACAACGAGTGTGGTATTGGTGATACTGTAGAAATTAAAGAGTGTCGTCCATTATCAAAAACCAAATCTTGGACTCTTGTTCGAATCGTAGAAAAAGCAGTTAGTTAATCTTTTTGATTAAAAACTGTACATAATATAATAAACGGCTCATCGGCCGTTTATTTTATGCTATCCATTTTATTTGAGTGGTGTTATACTATGCGCCCTCACATATGTGGGTTTTTGGTTGTCTATTCTTATCCATGGTAGTTGAGGTGGATGAAGGTAGATTAGACAATAATTTATTTATACGGAGCATTAAAATGATCCAAGAACAGACTAGGCTAGATGTTGCCGATAACTCTGGCGCACGTAGTGTAATGTGTATCAAGGTTCTCGGTGGATCGCACCGTCGTTATGCAGCGGTTGGTGATATCATCAAAGTTACCATTAAAGAAGCAATTCCACGTGGTAAAGTAAAGAAAGGTGATGTACTTAAAGCTGTGGTTGTGCGCACTAGAAAAGGTGTTCGTCGTCCTGATGGATCTGTCATTCGTTTCGATCGCAATGCGTGTGTTATTTTAAATAATAACAGTGAGCAACCGATTGGTACGCGTATTTTTGGACCGGTCACTCGTGAACTTCGTTCTGAGAAGTTTATGAAGATCATTTCATTAGCACCAGAAGTACTGTAAGGAGCGGGTAATGGCAGCGAAAATCCGTCGAGAAGATGAAGTTATCGTGTTAACCGGTAAAGATAAAGGTAAACGCGGTAAAGTAAAAAGTGTTTTGTCTACAGGCAAAGTGATTGTTGAAGGTATCAATTTGGTGAAAAAACACCAAAAACCAGTACCTGCATTAAATCAAGATGGTGGAATTGTTGAGAAAGAAGCAGCTATTAATGTTTCTAACGTAGCAATTTTTAACCCAGCTACAGGCAAAGCAGATCGCGTAGGCTTTCGTTTTGAAGACGGAAAAAAAGTCCGTTTTTATAAGTCTACTAATGAATTAATCAATTAAGTAATTTGGAGTGTACGATGGCGAAACTGCATGATTACTACAAAGCACAGGTAGTAAATAAACTGCAAGACCAGTTTGGCTACAAATCTGTCATGCAAGTCCCTCGGATCGAAAAGATCACCTTGAATATGGGTGTGGGTGAAGCAATTACTGATAAGAAATTATTAGATAATGCAGTTGCTGACTTAGCAGCAATCAGTGGTCAAAAACCACTTGTCACTAAAGCACGCAAATCAGTTGCTGGTTTTAAAATCCGTCAAGGGTATCCTATTGGTTGTAAAGTCACTTTACGTGGCGAACGTATGTGGGAATTTTTTGAACGTCTAGTTTATATTGCTCTTCCTCGTACTCGAGATTTTCGTGGTTTAAGCGCAAAATCTTTTGATGGTCGTGGCAATTATAGCATGGGTATTCGAGAACAAATCGTTTTCCCTGAAATCGATTATGATAAAGTTGATCGTGTTCGTGGTTTAGATATTACTATCACAACAAGTGCACAATCAGATGAAGAAGGCCGAGCTTTATTATCTGCCTTTAACTTCCCATTTCGTAAGTAAGGTAGGGCATAATGGCTAAACAATCAATGATTGAACGCGATAAGAAACGCGTAAAGCTAGCAGAAAGATATTTTGCGAAGCGTCAAGAATTAAAAGCGATTATCTCTGATCTTAATGCATCAGATGAAGATCGTTGGAATGCAGTGCTTAAATTGCAAACGCTTCCTCGTGATTCTAGTCCATCACGTCAACGTCGTCGTTGTCGTCAAACCGGTCGTCCTCATGGCGTCCTTCGTAAGTTTGGTTTAAGCCGTATTAAGGTCCGTGAGTCAGCCATGCGTGGTGAGATTCCAGGTCTTAAAAAGGCAAGTTGGTAATCAGGGGAGTGTTATAGATGAGCATGCAAGATCCTATAGCAGATATGTTGACCCGCATTCGTAACGGTCAAGCTGCGAATAAAGTTGCAGTCACCATGCCTTCCTCTAAGCTAAAAGTGGCAATTGCCAATGTGCTAAAAGAAGAAGGTTATATCGGGGACTATAAAGTAGTTGGTGACACTAAACCAGAATTGGAAATCACTTTAAAATATTTCCAAGGTAAGGCTGTTGTAGAAAGTATTAAACGTGTTAGCCGTCCAGGTCTACGTATTTATAAACGTAAAGACGAATTGCCAAAAGTAATGGCAGGATTAGGTATCGCAGTTATTTCTACTTCTAAAGGTGTTATGACTGATCGAGCAGCACGCCAAGCAGGTCTTGGTGGTGAAATTATCTGCTACGTAGCGTAAGGGAGAAAAAAATGTCTCGTGTTGCAAAAGCACCTGTCGTTGTTCCTGCTGGCGTAGAGGTAAAACTCAATGGTCAGGTAATTACGATTAAAGGTAAAAATGGCGAGTTATCTCGTACAATTAATAATGCTGTTGTTATTAATCAAGAAGAAGGTCAAATTAAATTTGCCCCTCGTGACGGCTTTGCGAATGCTTGGGCTCAAGCAGGTACAGCGCGCGCATTGATTAACTCAATGGTTATTGGTGTTACTGAAGGTTTTACTAAAAAACTTCAGCTAGTTGGTGTCGGTTATCGTGCACAAGTTAAAGGTAATGCAATTGGTCTATCTCTTGGATATTCACATCCAATTGAACATCAATTACCTAAAGGTGTAACAGCTGAATGTCCTTCTCAAACTGAAATCGTACTAAAAAGTGCTGATAAACAGTTAATTGGACAAGTAGCAGCAGATATCCGTGCTTATCGTCGTCCTGAACCTTATAAAGGTAAAGGTGTTCGTTACGCAGATGAAGTTGTGCGTACTAAAGAAGCTAAGAAAAAGTAAGGTAACACTATGGATAAGAAATCAGCTCGTATCCGTCGTGCAACTAAAGCGCGTCGTAAGATGCATGAACTACTTGCAACTCGCTTAGTAGTTCACCGTACTCCGCGTCATATTTATGCGCAGATTATCGCACCAAACGGATCAGAAGTACTGGCAGCGGCTTCTACATTAGAAAAAGCTATCAGTGAAAGTTTAAAATACACTGGAAACAAAGATGCAGCAGCAGCAGTTGGTAAAGCAATCGCAGAGCGTGCATTAGCGAAAGATATCAAAGAAGTTTCTTTTGATCGTTCAGGTTTCCAATATCATGGTCGAGTTCAGGCGCTAGCAGATGCTGCTCGCGAAGCTGGCCTACAGTTCTAAGGTAGGAGTTAAAGATGTCAAACATCGAAAAACAAGCTGGTGAACTGCAGGAAAAATTAATCGCAGTTAACCGAGTTTCTAAAACCGTAAAAGGTGGTCGTATTTTTAGTTTTTCTGCACTAACTGTTGTTGGTGACGGTAATGGCCGCGTAGGTTTTGGATATGGTAAAGCACGTGAAGTGCCAGCAGCAATCCAAAAAGCAATGGAAAAAGCACGTCGTAATATGATTAATGTTGCGTTAAACAACGATACTTTACAGCATCCGGTTAAAGGTGCTCATACAGGTTCTCGTGTTTATATGCAACCTGCATCAGAAGGTACTGGTATTATCGCCGGTGGTGCGATGCGTGCGGTATTAGAAGTTGCTGGTGTTCGTAACGTTCTAGCTAAAGCATATGGTTCTACAAACCCAATTAACGTGGTTCGTGCAACAATTGATGGCTTAGAAAACATGAAATCACCTGAAATGGTTGCTGCTAAGCGTGGTAAAACCGTCGAAGAAATTTTGGGGTAATTAGCCATGGCAAAGACAATTAAAATTACACAAACTCGTAGTTCTATTGGTCGTCTACCGAAGCATAAAGCAACGTTAGTAGGTTTAGGATTACGTCGTATTGGTCATACTGTTGAGCGCGAGGATACACCTGCGATTCGCGGTATGGTAAACCAAGTTTATTACATGGTTAAAGTAGAGGAGTAATAGTAATGCGTTTAAATACTTTATCTCCTGCTGAAGGTTCAAAGCATGCACCAAAACGTCTAGGTCGAGGAATCGGTTCTGGATTAGGTAAAACAGGTACTCGTGGTATCAAAGGTCAAAAATCTCGTTCAGGTGGCGGCGTTCGTCGTGGCTTTGAAGGTGGTCAAATGCCTTTATATCGTCGTTTACCAAAATTTGGTTTTACCTCACGTAAAGCTATGGTAACAGCACAAGTTCGTCTTTCAGATTTAATGAAAGTTGAAGGTGATGTTGTTGACTTAAATAGCTTAAAAGTTGCAAATGTGATTAATTCACAAATCGAATATGCTAAAATCATGTTATCTGGTGAAGTAACTAAACCAGTTACCGTTCGTGGTATTCGAGTAACGAAAGGTGCTAAAGCTGCAATTGAAGCTGCTGGCGGAAAAATTGAGGAATAATTAGAAAGATGGCAAAGCAACCAGGATTAGATTTTCAAAGTACTCGAGGCGGTAGTGGTGAGCTTAAAAGACGTTTGATATTTGTGCTTTTAGCGCTTATTGTTTTTCGTCTAGGTTCTTATATTCCGGTTCCTGGTATTGATACTAAAGCGTTATCGGACTTACTAGCACAAGCATCATCTAATGGTATTGTCGGTATGTTCAATATGTTCTCTGGTGGTGCTTTAAGCCGTGCTTCAATTTTCGCATTAGGGATAATGCCATATATTTCTGCATCGATTATCGTACAGTTATTAACAGCTATTAGCCCTAAACTCGCAGAATTGAAGAAAGAAGGTGAATCAGGTCGTAAGAAAATTAGCCAATACACTCGTTATGGCACTCTTGCTTTAGCGATTGTACAGGCAGTTGGTATTGCGACTGGTCTACCGAATATTCCTGGTTATGGTCATGTTGTGATTAATCCAGGATTTTCTTTCTATTTTATTGCATCGGTTAGCTTAGTTACTGGCACTATGTTTCTTATGTGGTTGGGTGAGCAGATCACGGAACGCGGTGTAGGTAATGGTATTTCAATCATTATCTTTGCGGGTATTGTGGCAGGTCTTCCCCATGCAATATATGAAACAATTGAACAAGCTCGTTCTGGTTCATTGCATCCAATTTTATTACTAGTAGTCGCCGCATTAGTAGTTGGTGTGACTTATTTTGTTGTGTTTGTTGAACGTGGTCAACGACGTATTGTCGTCAACTATGCGCAGCGTCAGCAAGGTCGTCGTGTGTATGCCGCACAAAGTACACATCTACCATTGAAAATTAATATGGCAGGTGTAATTCCGGCTATATTTGCTTCAACAATCGTTATGTTACCATCTATGATGGCTTCTTGGTTTCAAGGAGATGGTGAAGGTTGGAGATACATTATTGTTCTTATAGGTCAATATTTTTCTCATGATCAACCGTTATACATAATCTTTTTTGCAGCTGCGATTATTTTCTTCTGTTTCTTCTATACCGCATTGGTTTTCAACCCAAGAGAGACAGCAGATCAGTTAAAAAAATCTGGGGCATTTATTCCAGGTATCCGTCCAGGTGAACAAACATCGAAGTATATTGACAAGGTAATGACACGGTTAACGCTAATTGGCGCTATCTACATTACTTTTGTATGTTTGGTACCAATGTTTATGACAAGTGCAATGAAAGTTCCTGTCCAATTTGGTGGGACCTCTTTATTAATTGTGGTTGTTGTAATCATGGATTTTATGGCACAAGTACAGACTTTAATGATGCCAAATCGTTATGAGTCAGTGTTAAAGAAAGCGAACCTTAAAGGCTATGGCCGATAAGTTAGCCAGAAGTTACGGAGAAAAAAATGAAAGTTCGTGCTTCAGTCAAGAAATTATGCAGAAATTGTAAAATCATCAAACGCAATGGCATCGTTCGTGTTATTTGCATTGAAGGTAAGCATAAACAACGTCAAGGTTAATTTTATTTAACTGTAAAGTTGAACTTTTGCATATTTTACTTGCCAAAGTATAGTAAAGCTGGCTAGAATAGCCAGCCTAAATTTATTTGTAAACTTGCTGTTTGAGTATCCTGAAAACGGGCTTTTCAGTATAGTAAGTTTACTAACATTAACAATAAAGGAGTGCATAGTGGCCCGTATAGCAGGCATTAACATTCCTGATCAACAACATGCTGTAATTGCGTTACAAGCAATTTATGGAATTGGTAATACTCGCGCTAAGACAATTTGTGCTGAAGCCGGTATTCCTGAACATGTAAAGATCAGAGAACTATCTGAAGATCAGATTGAAAAGTTACGTGAACAAGTCGCTAAATTTACTGTTGAAGGTGATTTACGTCGTGAAGTAACTATGAGTATCAAGCGTTTATTAGACCTTGGTTGTTATCGTGGCATGCGTCACCGTCGTGGACTTCCTGTTCGTGGTCAACGCACTAAGACTAACGCTCGTACCCGTAAGGGACCGCGTAAGCCAATCAAGAAATAATTGAGGTGATAATAAATGGCAAAGACACCTGTTCGTACACGTAAACGTGTTAAAAAGCAAGTTTCTGATGGTGTAGCTCATATTCATGCATCATTTAACAATACAATCGTAACTATTACCGATCGTCAAGGTAATGCGTTGGGTTGGGCAACCGCTGGTGGTTCTGGTTTCCGTGGCTCTCGTAAGTCAACTCCGTTCGCAGCTCAAGTGGCCGCAGAGCGTTGTGCAGAAGCCGTAAAAGACTACGGAATTAAGAATCTAGAAGTTATGGTAAAAGGACCTGGTCCTGGTCGTGAGTCAACAATTCGTGCATTAAATGCTGCGGGTTATCGTATCACTAACATTACTGATGTTACTCCGATCCCTCATAACGGTTGTCGTCCACCAAAGAAACGTCGTGTTTAATTATTTATTAAACATCGAATGTTTATAGGATTATTGGAGAAATAAAATGGCAAGATATTTGGGACCAAAGCTCAAATTAAGTCGTCGTGAAGGTACTGATTTATTCCTTAAATCTGGTGTCCGAGCGGTTGACAGTAAATGTAAGTTAGAACAAGCGCCTGGACAACATGGTGCGCGTAAACCGCGTTTATCCGATTATGGTGTTCAGTTACGTGAAAAACAAAAAGTTAGACGTATTTATGGAATTTTAGAACGTCAATTCCGTAATTACTATAAAAATGCTGCGCGTATTAAAGGCAATACTGGTGAAAACCTACTTGGTCTTTTAGAACGTCGTTTAGATAACGTTGTTTATCGTATGGGATTTGGCGCAACTCGTGCTGAAGCTCGTCAGTTAGTTAGTCATAAAGCTGTTCTTGTTAATGGTCACGTTGTGAACATTGCGTCTTATCAAGTTTCGCCTGAAGATGTGATTAGTGTTCGTGAAAAATCAAAAAAACAAGCACGTATTAAAGCCGCTTTAGAGTTAGCTGAACAACGTGAAAAACCAACATGGTTAGAAGTTGATGCTAGCAAAATGGAAGGTGTATTCAAACGCTTACCAGAACGTTCAGATTTATCTGCTGACATCAACGAACATTTGATCGTCGAACTTTACTCTAAGTAAAGTTTAGCACTTAAGAGAGGACATAATGCAGGGTTCTGTAACAGAGTTTTTAAAACCTCACCTAGTTGATGTTGTTCAATACAGCCCAACTCATGCAAAAGTGACTTTAGAGCCACTTGAGCGTGGTTTTGGACATACTTTAGGTAATGCACTACGCCGCATTTTATTATCATCTATGCCGGGATATGCAGTAACCGAAGTTGAAATTGACGGTGTTCTGCATGAGTATAGTACTAAAGAAGGCGTTCAAGAAGATGTACTTGATATTCTGCTTAATTTGAAAAAATTAGCAGTACGTGTGCATACTAAAGATGATGTTATGCTGACTTTAAATAAATCAGGTATTGGTGCAGTTACTGCATCGGATATCACTCATGATGGTGATGTTGAAATTGTTAATCCTGATTTAGTAATTTGTCATCTTACTGATGCCAATGCTTCAATTAGTATGCGTATTCGTGTACAACGAGGACGTGGTTATGTCCCTGCTTCTGCTCGCGTTAAGTCAGAAGATGAAGAGCGACCAATTGGTCGTCTATTAGTTGATGCTTGTTATAGCCCAGTTGAGCGCATTGCATATTCTGTCGATGCGGCTCGTGTGGAACAACGTACCGATTTAGATAAACTGGTTATCGATATGGAAACCAATGGTACCATTGATCCAGAAGAATCTATTCGTCGCGCATCAACTATTTTGGCTGAACAACTTGAAGCTTTCGTTGATTTACGTGATGTACGTCAACCTGAAGTTAAAGAAGATAAACCGGAATTTGATCCGATTCTTCTACGTCCAGTAGATGATCTCGAATTAACTGTTCGGTCTGCTAATTGCTTAAAAGCAGAAGCAGTTCATTATATTGGTGATTTAGTACAACGTACCGAAGTTGAGCTACTTAAAACCCCTAATCTTGGTAAGAAATCGCTTACTGAAATTAAGGATGTGCTCGCTTCTCGTGGTTTATCTTTAGGCATGCGTCTTGAGAACTGGCCACCAGCAAGTATTGTTGAAGACTAAGATAAAATTTATATAAGAAGGATAAAGTTATGCGCCATCGTAAAAGTGGTCGTCAACTGAACCGAAATAGCAGCCATCGTCAAGCAATGTTTCGTAACATGACTAGTTCACTTGTTGAACATGAAATCATCAAAACTACATTGCCTAAAGCAAAAGAGTTGCGTCGTGTTGTTGAACCGTTAATTACGCTAGCCAAAAGCGATAGCGTAGCTAATCGCCGTTTGGCTTTTGCTCGTATCCGTGATAAAGATACAGTGAAAAAATTATTTTCAGATTTAGGTCCACGTTTTGCTACCCGTCCTGGTGGTTATGTACGTATTTTAAAATGTGGTTTCCGCGATGGAGATAATGCACCAATGGCTTATATTGAATTAGTTGATCGCCCTGCAGTAGAAGCAGAAGCAGCAGCTGAATAAAAAATTTAACTCATTGAGAACTAAAACCGGCAATTAAGCCGGTTTTTTATTGAGCTGAATTTAACTTTTATACCTTCATCTTTAATAAACAAACTTGATGATTTTAGACAACCACTATCGTAATGGTTGCTTTGATAAGTTTCCTAAACAAATAATTGGAATAAATTGTTTATAGTTTTCGATATTTTATCTGACATACAGTTGTTATATTGTTAGCTATACTAAAGTCGTTTTAATACTTCAATTAATTTCACGTAATTAAAATATATTAAGCTTACTGTCTGTTTTGTTGATTAATTTTAATTGTTCTTAAATAAAAATAGGTTAATTTCAAGGTCGTTTAATAATGTGGGGGTGGTGTTTCTTCTGCTAAGCTGGCAATATTAGATGACTGATTTGCTTGTATTTTTTGTGATAAAAGCATTAATTGTTCTTTTAATTTGCTAATATCAGCTTGTAGGTGCATGACCATCTGATTGAGTTCTTCAATGGTCATATCTTGAAATGCTACTTTGGTTTCTAATAATTCTAATCGTTGTTTCATAAGATCTTTAATAAGAGTGTGTAAGTAAAGATACATTGTAAGTAAAAATGGTTATTAAATCCATCCTCGTTCAGCAAATGACACATATTGTCCTTTACCTATCACAAGATGATCAAGAATCCGAATATCAATTAATTCACAAACTTGTTCAATCTTTTGTGTCAGGACGCGATCGGCTTGACTGGGCTCTGCAATACCAGAAGGGTGATTATGCGCTAGAATTAATGCAGCTGCATTATACTGTAATGCCTGTCTAGCAATTTCGCGCGGATGAACTTCAACACAGTTATAGGTACCAGTAAACATTTCTTCTGCAGTAATTACATGATTTTGGTTATCTAAAAAAATCACCATAAAAATTTCACGATCTTTGTTTGCTAATCGACTTGCTAAATAATGATGAGTTAAAGAAGGTGAAGTAAGGGAATTTTCTTTCATTATTTTCACTTTAAGATAGCGATGTGAAAGTTCGACAACCGCCTTTAGTTGTGTGTATTTGGCGGTACCTAAACCATGTTTTTTACAAAAATCACTGTGACTTGCATTAATTAAATTATAAAAAGAACCAAATTCATTTAATAATTTTTGTGATAATTCTAAAACAGGTATATTTCGCGTACCTGTACGTAAAAATAATGCGAGCAATTCAGCATCACTTAATGTTTCAACCCCAAAACGTAAGAGTTTTTCACGAGGCATTAATGTTGGCGAGGGTGAGGACATAATTAGTAATTTATTCCAAAATAAGAATAAATTATTGATAAAAAGAAGGAAGTATAAAGGCCCAATTTAAAATTTTGGGAAATTAATCACAAAATACATGAATTCTTTACGAAAAAAAAGCGCCGACAGGCGCTTTTGTAATGAATTTTGTTCGGTGAATTAATGACAACCACAGCCACCATGACCACCGCCACAGCAACCTGTATCTTCATCTTCATCATCGTGGCCACCACAACCGCAACCACCATGTCCATGGTCGTGCCCGTGTGCACCGTGAATGTGTCCATGTGCTATCTCTTCTTCTGTTGCTTCACGAACCGCTAATACTTCAACATTAAATTGTAGATCTTGTCCTGCTAACATATGATTACCATCAATAGTCACTGTATCGCCATCAATAGCTGTGATTTCAACCGGTAATGAGCCATGGTCGGTATCAGCAAAAAAACGCATACCAACTTCTAATTCATCAACGCCTACAAAAACATCACGAGGAACGTTTTGTACTAAAGCATCGTTAAAATCTCCATAGGCATTGATGATTTCAACATCAAATTTATCACCAACTTGATGGCCTTCTAAGGCATTTTCAAGGTCTTGTAATAAGTTTCCTGCACCTTGTAAATATTCAAGTGGTGCAGCCGCTGTTGCTTCATCAACTAAAACCCCATCTTTTGTTCTAACTTGATAAGCTAAACTAACCACCGTGTTTTTTGCTATTTTCATATTTTCTCCAACAAACTTGTATTGCGCAAATTGGCATAGATTTTAACGGAAAAAACTCCATCTGTATGCTATTTTCTTAAGTTTATTACAAATCACTATGTTTAAGATGAAACTAAATAAGGTTTTTATAAAAAATTAATTTATCAAAATTTACGTTATTGCTAAATTGGTTATTTTATATGGCCTTGTAAAAATCTTATTTACCTTAACTGTATATGACAGTAAATTATAGTGTATTAGGAAATGATGATTCGAATTTGTAGACTTAAATCAGAAGTTTGCAATCAGTTAAATTTACGATATAGAAAATAACGGGTAGGTATCACAATGTTAAATGTTAATGAATATTTTGATGGTAAAGTTAAATCAATTAGTTTTGAAAATGCTTCGGCTGGTTCTGCTTCTGTTGGTGTAATGTTACCGGGCGAATATATTTTTAGTACTATCAATCCTGAAGAAATGACAGTTATAACGGGTTCGCTTAAGGTGTTACTACCTACAGCCGATGATTGGCAAGTTTTCCAAGCAGGACAAGTTTTTCATGTTGCTGGTGAAAGCAAATTTGATGTTCAGGTTGTTGAAGCGACAGCTTATCTTTGTCGTTATTTAGCAAATTAATAAGGCTATTTTAATTTATTATGGCTTTAAGATAATTAAACATTAATTAATGCCTAGAACGATACTCCCACCAATGGGGTGGGAGTATTTTAGCGTTTTTATAACTGAATCGATAACTTATTTAAGTTCTAACTCATTCATCGCCGCGATGCTAAAGCCACCATCAACATGGATGACTTCACCCGTAATGCCTGACGATAAATTGGAACATAAGAATGCTGCTGAATTACCGACATCTTCAATCGTTACTGTACGACGAATAGGCGTTACTGATTCACAATGTGATAACATCTTTTTAAAGTCTTTAATGCCTGATGCAGCTAAAGTACGAATAGGGCCAGCAGAAATGGCATTGACACGAATACCTTCAGGTCCCATTGCATTTGCCATATAACGTACATTTGCTTCTAAAGATGCTTTAGCAAGACCCATAACATTATAATTAGGAATTGCACGTTCAGCGCCTAAATAAGAAAGCGTGACTAATGCTGAGTTAGGATTCAGCATTGAACGACAAGCTTTAGCCATCGCAACAAAGCTATAAGAGCTAATATCATGCGCAATGGCAAAACCTTCACGCGTTACCGCATTAACATAATCACCATCTAATTGATCACCTGGTGCGAAGGCGATTGCATGAACAAAACCATCGAATTTATCCCAAGTTTTAGCTAGCTCTGTAAATAATGTTGTGATGCTTTCATCATGCGCGACATCACAAGGTAAAACGATTTTAGAATTAAAATCAGCAGCAAACTCTTCAACACGGCCTTTTAATTTTTCGCTTTGATAAGTAAAAGCTAATTCTGCGCCTTCACGGTGCATCGCTTTTGCAATACCGTAAGCAATAGAACGATTACTTGCAACGCCGGTAACCAGTATGCGTTTACCTGTTAAAAATCCCATAAATTGTTCCTCTAATATTTATTACTCTATATTTTAGAATGCTGATGATTATATGTTGATATAGTTAACTTCGCTACTATAAATTTATTTTTCCTGATTTAAACATCATTTTATTTATAAAAAGTAAGTTGTTTATTGGGTTAATACTTGACTATAATAATCAACTATTAGATAGCATTGTTGGTACTTCGTGATGAAAGATAAAGATTTAGTTTGCTACAAAACGTTTCCTGTTTGGGATGCAAAAACGTTACCCGATTTGTTTTGTGAAAAACATAATACACAACTAGGTACTTGGGCAAAATTAAACATTATAAAAGGTCATATCAATTTTGATATGTTAACCGAGCAAGGCGATATCGTTTCTCAATATGTTTTTGATGTTGAGCATCAGCCTCCATTTATTGAGCCTCAGCAATGGCATCGAATAGCTCAAGTTTCAGATGATTTGCAGTGCCAGTTGGCTTTTTATTGTCAACCTGAGGATTATAGCCAGAAAAAATATCAGATGACTAAAACCCATTCTGACGTGTTGGAAGTCTGTCAAATCATTCAGGCCGGAAAAGCGCTAGATTTAGGTTGTGGTTCAGGCCGTAATTCACTCTATCTACAGCTACTTGGTTTTGATGTTGATGCCGTTGATAAGTCAGAAATGAGTATTAGTAATTTACAAGAAATTATTGCAAACGATCATTTATCGCATATCAATGCATCTATTTATGATATTAACCAGGCTAATTTAAAAGGTAACTACGATTTAATTATTTCAACTGTTGTAATGATGTTTTTACAACCAGATAGAATTCCCGATATCATTCATAATATGCAAAACATAACTAAAACGGGTGGTTATAATTTAATTGTTTGCGCTATGTCAACTGATGATTTTCCTTGCACTGTAGGATTTTCGTTTACGTTTAAAGAGAATGAGTTACTTAATTATTATCAAAATTGGGACATCCTAAAATACAATGAAGATGTTGGCGAACTGCATAAAACGGATATCCATGGCAACCGAATAAAGCTCCGCTTTGCGACGCTGTTAGCCAAAAAACGATAATATTACAGGAATTTATCCTGCAATATCTTTTTAATTATTTCTCCAGTATCTTACCTACTTCAAACCATGCTTTGCGAGAGTTCAATAGATCTTGAGCTGACATCGGTTTTTTACCTGCGGGTTGTAAAAGTGTCATATTTAATGCGCCATCACTTGTTGCAATACATATCCCTTTTTTATCCGCTTGTAAAATAGTACCAACAGGTTGATTGTTGGATGTTTTTATCACTTCTGCTTGCCATACCTTTACTGGCTCGCCATTAACGTCAAAATAACTCACAGGCCAAGGATTAAAGGCGCGAATGCAACGTTCAAGTTGCTGTGCCGATAGGTTCCAATCAAGTTTAGCTTCTTGTTTAGATAATTTTTCAGCGTAAGTAACCTGTGATGGATCTTGTTTTTCGGGTTGGATTTTTCCTTCGGTAATTAGTGTTAAGGTATCAAGTAGTCCTTGTGGACCTAATTGTGCCAGTTTGTTATATAACGTTGCACTGGTATCAGAAGGTTCAATTGGACAGGTGAGCTTATATAACATATCACCCGTATCAAGCCCAGCATCCATTTGCATAATCGTAATACCGGTTAAAGTATCACCTGCCCAACAAGCGCGTTGAATAGGAGCTGCGCCGCGCCATCTTGGTAATAATGAACCATGCACATTTAAACAACCTAGTTTAGGCATATTAAGCACAGCTTGCGGTAAAATAAGACCATATGCCACCACAATCATAATGTCGGCATTGAGCTCAGCAATGATTTTTTGATTTTCTTCAGTTTTGAGTGTAGCTGGTTGATAAACCGGAAGATGATTTTCGATGGCTAATTGTTTAACCGGACTTGCCGTTAACTTATTACCACGCCCAGCAGGACGATCGGGCTGAGTAAAAACAGCTATCACATTATGTTTCGCTTCGATTAAAGCTTGTAGGTGTTTGGCTGCAAAATCAGGGGTACCTGCAAAAATAATGTTTAATGGCTTGATATTTTGTGGCATGTATCTTTATCCATAATCAGAAAATAATGAGTGGCATTATAACTGAAATTTTCTTGAGAATCTTTAAACAGAAAGGCGCTTAATTGATAATTAGCGCCTTTGCTTCAAGATAGAGAATAAGTAAAAATTTTATAAAGGTAGATTTCGTTTAATCATACATTCTTTAAAAACTTCAAAAACTTTTTGATTTAATTTCTTACCGTATTTATAGTAAATACCATAATTAAAAAATGTCCAAAAAACACTGTCTTTATATTTTTTGGTCATATTATAACGGCGCATCAGTGTGGCATCACTCATTTTGCCAGATTCAACTTGTTTTATAGTTCTATAACATTGAAACTTAGCCAGTAATCCGATAAAAGTCAGTAAACCGATAATAATCGCGGCTGCAACCGCTAGAGCTAAAATAGTTTGTAGAAAATTCATCATTTTTTAATTCTCCTATTCATTAATTTCGTGAAGTATGTATTAATATTATCAGTTATCAATCATTATAGCCGTTAAGCTTTAAAACGGGAAGAATATTGGCACTAAAGCAATATCAACCGCCATCACTAAAAAGGTTAATGGTACGCCAACTTTAACAAAATCACTAAAACTATACCCCCCAGGCGCAACTACCATCGTTTTAACTGGCGAAGAAACGGGTGTGATAAACGACGCAGAGGTTGCGATGGCAACAGTCATAGCGAATGGATAAGGGGAATAACCAAATTTTAAGGCTAAATCAATCGCAATTGGCGCGATTAATATGGCGGTCGCTGTATTAGAAATAAATAATCCGACAATTGAACATAATAAAAAAACAAAGGTAAGTACCATATATGGACCAAAAGATCGTAAATGGACTTCAAGCCAAGCCGAAATGAGTGATATACCACCAGTTTTATTTAGTGCTAATGCAAAAGGCATCATCCCTATAATTAAAATTAATGTTGGCCAGTGTATTGACTTGTAGGCGTTAGTCATATCAATGCATTTTGTTGCGCCCATTAATAAACAGGCAATAAGTGCTGCAACAACATTTGGCACAATACCGGTTACCATTAATATAATCATGATAGCTAAATTAATTAAGGCAGCATAAGCTTGTGAGCTTGCTGGAGCAATGTCATCGATATCGGAAGGATAATCGAGTACTACAAAATCACTGGTACGGGTTTGTAGTTTTTGAATTGATCCCCAATCTCCACAGACTAACAGGGTATCACTCATTTCTAATCGTTCTTGGAATAAGTTATTAGTTTCAACAGGAGCATGATTGCGCCAAATACCGATTACGGTCAAAAAATATTTACTACGAAAATCGATTTCATTAAGTGTTTTACCACATAAGCTTGATTCCGGTAATAAGGCAACTTCAGCCATACCGACCTCTTTAACTTGTTCTGAAAAATATTCACCACGCAATACCTTAGGTTCAAGATTATTGGTATTTAGAAAAGTACGATAGTCAGCTTCGGAGTGTGACATATCAAGCAGTAATATATCGTTTTCTCTAAATTCCGTTGAACCATTGACGGGAATAAGAACCTTTTGGAATTTACGCCAACGTTCAATACCAATAACATTTACGCCATGTTCACTACGCAAGTGTAGGCCATCGATGGTTCGACCAACAAAAGGTGAACCCGCTAAAATTTGCGCACGATGTGCTCGACCAATTAATTTATAGTCACGAATCAAATCCGTAATTCGTCGTCTTTGCGGTTGAATTGTTGTTGGCGCAAGTTGATCTGCGGTAAGCAACCAGTTACGAGTTAATACACAGTAAATAAGACCAACAAACAATACGCCTAAACCTATTGGCGTAATTGAGAAAAAACCAAACTCAGTTAATTTAAAATGGCTAAGTTCACTATTTACGACTAAATTTGGTGCAGTTGCAACTAAAGTCATCATACCGCTAATAAGAGCGGCAATACAAAGTGGCATCATCAATTTTTTGACATGAATACCCGTATGATTGGCAATACTGATAGCAACCGGAATAAAAATCGCAACTACGCCAGTAGAACTCATTATTGAACCGAGTAGAGCAGAGCCCAGCATAATATAAATGATGATACGAATATCGTTCTTACCCGCTATTTTTAGGATATATTCACTCATTTTAAACGATATACCGGTTCTAACTAGGCTTTCACCAATGATAAATAATAATGCAATAAGAACGATATTGGGATCGCTAAATCCGGCTAATGCTTCAGATGGTGTTAATATACCTGTAATGGTAATAGCGGTAATTGTCAGTATCGCTATTATGTCCATTCTCAATTTACTAAACGAAAATAGTAAAATTGCGATCAATAACAATATACAAATAATTAATAATGGAAAATATTGGGATAAATAATCAGGTAACAGAGCAGAAATTGATGATATTAACCCATGCTCAGATGACAATTGTTTCACAAAAGCAACTCTATGAAGTAAATACTATGTTAAACATAATACATTGATTTATTGTAATAGGGAATATTATCCAGTCAAGTTATCTTAAAATTGCCCACTTTATTATTACATTTTTAACATTTTCTGCTGTTTTTTTTATAACCTATTCGCATTATGGCAAAGTAGGTGTAATTTATGCATCTAAAAGTGGAATAAAACAATAAAAGTTTTTAGGAGAAACTATGTCATCAAAAAAATCAGTAGCACAAATTATAGTCGATGTTTTAGGTGAAGCCGGAGTTAAACATTGTTATGGGATTGTGGGCGATACATTAAACCAAATTACATCTGCCATTAAAAAAAGTGATATTGAGTGGGTGCACGTTCGTCATGAGGAAGTGGGGGCTTTTGCTGCAGGCGCTGAAGCTTATCTAACTGATCAAATAACTGCATGTGCAGGTTCATGTGGACCAGGAAGCTTACACTTTATTAATGGTATTTACGAAGCGCAACGTAATAAAGTGCCGGTTATTTTATTAGCAAGCCAATTGGTTACTTCACAAAGAGGAACTGATTTTCCACAAGAAGTTGATTTTCCATCTGTTTATAAAAATTGTTCGGTATTTTGTCAGGAAATAAATGATCCAACACAAGCAAGACAAATAACCACAGCGGCAGTTCAAGCTGCGATTAATCAACGAGGCGTTGCTGTTTTAGTCATTCCTTATAATATTAGTTTAGAAAAAGTAGAAGATAATAGTGGTCATAAAATTTACCATCCTAAACCAATTATTCATCCTTCTAACGAAGAACTTAATCAAATTGCCGATATATTAAATAAAAATCATAAGATAGCAATCTTTGCCGGACAAGGCGCTCATGAGGCTCATGATGAATTAATTGGTCTTGCAGAAAAACTAAAAGCGCCAATTGTGCATACATCAAGAGCCAAAGATTTTGTTGAATATGATAACCCATATAATGTGGGTATGACTGGTATGTTTGGGGTTGAATCAGGTTCGACCGCAATCAAAGATTGTGACGTACTACTGATGTTAGGTGCTGATTTTGCTTGGTCACAATTTTACCCAAATAAAGCAATCATTATCCAAGTTGACATTGATGCTACGCATCTTGGACGACGTCATCCTGTGAGTGTGGGCGTTGTTGGTAGTACTAAACCAACAATTACAGCTTTATTGCCATTAATTAACGAAAAGCAAGAGACAGCTTTCTTAGTGAAATGTCGTGAGCTATACACCAAGTCAATGAATAAATTAAATAAAAAATCAATGCCTTCAAAAGCAACCATTCATCCTCAATATTTAACTGAATTAGTGGATAAATATGCAACAGATGATGCGGTTCTTTGTGCTGATGTTGGATCTGCTATGGTTTGGGCATGTAGACATTTTAATACTAATGGTAAAAGACGCACCGTAATTAGTTTAAAACATGGCACAATGGCAAATGCGATGCCTCAAGCGTTAGGTGTACAAAAGGCATTTCCTAATCGCCAAGTCATAACTTTATCTGGTGACGGTGGTATTAGTATGTTGATGGGGGATTTATTAACCACCATCCAAGAAAAATTACCAATAAAAATTATCGTACTTAACAATGGTTCACTTAATTTTGTTGAATTAGAGCAGAAAGTAGAAGGATTGGTTGATCATTATACCGACCTACAAAACCCTAATTTTGCTAAAGTTGCTGAATCTATGGGATTGTTTGCAATAAGTGTAGAAGACTCTGATCTGCTTGAAGCAGCAATGCAATCATTTTTATCACACCCAGGCCCTGCATTGTTGGATGTGAAAACCAGCTCAAATGAGCTTGTTATGCCACCTGAAATCCAAGCGTCACAAGTGATGGGTATGGCACTTTATAGTGTAAAAGCCTCATTGCACGGCAAAATGGGAGATGTAGTTGATTTGTTAGTGGATAATTTCATTAAAAAATAATTCATGCTAAGTCGCCTAATGATGTATCATGAAGTTTAAGATAAAGGCTAATTACATGATATATTAAGATTTCTGCCGCAACATGCGGCAGAAAATCGAATTAAAAGCTCACCGCCCCTTGTTCTGCTGAAGTTAAATTTTCCCGAATAACCGAAAAAAGCTCACGGCCATAGCCATAATGAGAATCATGTAAATCAAACGCATAAGGTTGACGCTTAGCGAGTTCAGCTTCATCTACAAGTAAAGTGATTTCACCCGTTTGACCATTAACTCGAATAATATCACCCTCTTGCACTTTACTTAACAATCCCCCTTCGTAAGCTTCTGGCGTCACATGAATTGCTGCTGGTACTTTGCCTGATGCACCAGATAATCGACCATCCGTTAATAACGCAACTTTGTACCCACGATCTTGTAAAACACCGAGTGGTGTAATCAGTTTATGTAATTCAGGCATACCAATTGCTTTTGGTCCTTGATAACGAACAACAACAACACAATCTTTATCTAACTTACCTGCTTTATAATCTGCATCTAAATCATATTGACTATTAAATATTACTGCTGGTGCTTCAATTATTTGATGCTCTTTAGCGATAGCAGACGTTTTCATAATAGCTCGCCCTAAATTGCCAGACATGACTTTTAAGCCGCCATGTGAATCAAATGGCTTTTTAATTGATGCGATAACATTTTCGTCGAGTGATTTGTTTGGACCTTCGCGGAAAATTAATTTACCATTTTCTAAAATAGGCTCTTTGGTATAGTGGCTAAGACCTCGCCCAACAACAGTTTCAACATCTTCGTGTAATAGACCACCTTCAAGCAATTCTCTGACAAGTAGTGATGTTCCTCCGGCAGCTTGAAAATAATTAATATCAGCTGGGCCATTTGGATAAATTCGACATAAGAGTGGAACAACTGTTGAAAGATCCGAAATATCATCCCAATTAACGATAATCCCAGCAGCCTTAGCCATAGCAACAATATGCATTGTTAGATTGGTTGAGCCACCTGTCGCGAGTAATGCAACTAGACCATTTACAATTACTTTTTCATCAACCATTTTACCAACAGGCATATAATTACCTGATTGATTTGTGAGGCGGGTAATTTGCTGCGCGGCTGCATTAGTTAACTCAAAACGTAATGCTGTTTCTGGATGGACAAATGCGGCTCCGGGTAAATGTAATCCCATAAGTTCAATGACCATTTGATTACTATTTGCGGTGCCATAAAAAGTACACGTTCCACTGGTATGGTATGACGCTGATTCAGATTCTAATAAATCTTCGCGGGAGGCTTTTCCTTCTGAATAGAGCTGGCGTATACGAACTTTTTCTTTATTTGGCAAACCTGAAGGCATTGGGCCGGCTGGTATAAAAATAGCAGGTAAGTGCCCAAAAGTGAGCGCGCCGATAAATAATCCTGGTACAATTTTATCACATATACCAAGATATAAAGCGCCATCAAACATATTGTGTGACAAACCAATAGCAACTGACATAGCAATGATATCTCGACTCATTAACGAAAGTTCCATCCCCGGCTCACCTTGCGTAACGCCATCACACATGGCCGGTACACCGCCAGCCATTTGGCCAACAGCACCTAGTTTATGCAGCACTTTTCGTATCTGTTCTGGATAAAACTCATAAGGTTTATGTGCTGATAACATATCGTTATAAGCACTAATAATGCCAATATTACTTTTTAATATATTTTTTAAGTCATTTTTATCATCAATACAACAAGCGGCAAAACCATGTGCTAAATTACTGCAAGGCAGATTGGCTCGATTGACTCTGTTAGACATGGCATGTTCTATTTTCTGTAAATAAGCTTCACGCGAAGCTTTTGAGCGCGCTATAATACGCTGTGTAACTGCTTGAACTGTTGGATTCACATTAACCTCTTAATTTTTATTGTTATATTCTTTTAATTTTTATATGTTAAAAGCAGTGGCAAATTGAACGGATGACGTTTTCAGTATCGTTGATAACCCCTGCTAATGGCTGTTCGATATTGATGGTATAAACCTCTTTTTCATCAGGCGTCGGCTCTTCTAAGGTATCAAATTGTGATTGCAACATATTGGCTTTTTGATAATGCCCTTCACGTTTTGCTAACCGTTCAGCAATAACATTAAAGCTGCCTTTTAAGTATATAAAGTGAATATTTTCATTTTCACCCCGAATAATATCTCGATAGCGTTTTTTTAACGATGAACAAATTATGATCGAAATATTATTAACATTACTCATTGCAAATGCTGCATTACTGATTAAATGGAGCCAAGGCATACGATCATCATCATTTAATGGGATACCATTACGCATTTTTATGATATTTGCTTTAGAGTGTAAAAAATCACCATCAAGAAAAGCAGCATCAAAGTCATAAGCCACTTGCTTTGCGACAGCCGATTTTCCGCAACCAGATACTCCCATAAAAACAAAAACTTGTTTATTTTTTTTAGTCATTGTTTATCCTTATTATTCCTTTGTTACGGGTAACATTTTGTCACATTAATCTTTTTTTGCAATAGATAAAACATTTTTTTGTGATCGTGATCAGATTTTATCTCTTGCTATCTCAATTAGATGGAGATGATTTATTTCTCTTTATTTGAAAAAAATAGATTTCGATCACAAAACTTATTATTGCTGTTTGCTTTTATATTCGAAAGAAAATAATCTTTCGATATAGCTTTTGTTTTCGAAATAACATAAATCAAGTATGGAGATTAATTATGAAAAAATGCCGGCTTCTTTTCGAAGACAACCTTGTTTTTAAAAATCAATTAGAAGCATTAACCTATATCAGTGAGCAATTGCAGCAAAAAACAATTGTTAAAAAAAGTCATTTGCAAGCACTTATCGCAAGAGAAAATGCCTTTCCAACCGGCATTGCATTTGATAATTATGCTGTTGCGATTCCTCACTGTGAAGCTGAACATGCCAATACCCCTGCTATTTTTATTTTGCGAACAGGTTCACCGGTTGCTTTCAATCGGGCTGATGATGATAGTTTAGTTGATGTCTCGCTAATTATTTCGTTAGTTGTTACCTCGCCTGCAGATCAATTAGCGCTTTTAAAAGCCTTATTTACTAATTTGCAACATGAAGAATTTTATCAGTTTCTTCTAAATGCATCGCAAGAACAAATTACGACGCATTTTGAAAATGTAATATTTCATCAATGAGTTACAGGAGTTTTTATGAAAAAAAAGATTATTGTTGCCTGTGGTGGTGCTGTTGCAACTTCGACATTAGCCGCGGAAGAAATAAAAGAACTATGCAATGAAAATAATATTCAACTTGATCTTATTCAATGTCGTATAAACGAAATAAACACGTTTATTGATGATGTCGACTTAATTTGTACTACAGCAAAGATGGATCAACAGTTTGGTGATATTCCTATTGTACATGGCATGCCTTTTGTGTCTGGTGTAGGTATCGATCAACTCAAACAAAAAATCTTATCTATTTTAAAAGGATAAATCTATGTTTACTGAAATTATGCAGTACATTTTGGATCTAGGTCCATCAGTAATGTTACCTATTGTCATTATCCTATTTTCGTTAGCATTAAGAATGAAACTGGGTGATTCATTAAAAGCTGGAATCCATATAGGTATTGGTTTTGTCGGTATTGGATTGGTTGTTGGTTTATTAACTAGTTCGGTCGGACCTGCGGCGCAAGCAATGGCGGAACGGTTTGATATTAGTCTTAGTATTGTTGATGTTGGATGGCCAGGTGCAGCGCCAATGACTTGGGCCTCACAAATTGCCTTAGTTGCCATTCCTATCGCCATTGTCGTCAATATAGTTATGTTAATTTTAAAATTGACGCGTGTGGTGAATGTTGATATTTGGAATATTTGGCACATGACATTTACAGGTGCACTTGTTTATATCGCGACTGGTTCTTATTGGTTAGGTATTTTAGGTGTTATTGTTCATGCCATTATTGCTTATAAATTAGGTGATTGGTTTGCTAACGATACAAAAGATTTTTTTGAGTTAGATGGAATTGCCGTGCCTCATGGTACCTCAGCATATTGTGGTCCGATAGCTGTGTTTGTTGATACAGTAATTGAAAAAATCCCTTTCATTAACAAAATTAATTTTAATGCTGTTGATATGCAAAAACGGTTTGGCGCATTTGGCGAACCGGTTACAGTTGGTTTATTTATGGGGATATTGTTAGGATTACTTGCAGGTTATGGCGTCAAACAAACATTACAACTGGCGATTCAAACCGCGGCAGTCATGTTATTAATGCCAAGAGTGATTAAACCCATCATGGATGGATTAACTCCTATTTCTAAACAAGCACGTAAACATTTACAGTCAAAATTTGGCGGGCAAGACTTTTTAATTGGTTTAGATCCTGCCTTATTACTCGGTCACTCAACAGTCGTATCTGCCAGTTTAATTTTTATTCCATTAAGTATTTTTATTGCCATTGTGCTGCCCGGTAATGAGGTATTACCTTTTGGTGATTTAGCAACAATTGGCTTTTTTATCGCAATGGGTGTGGCGATTCATCAAGGCAATCTATTTAGGATTATTATTTCCGGTTCAATCATTATTGCTATTACGCTTTGGATTGCAACTCAAATGGTGCCACTAACCACTCAGCTTGCCGTCAATGCCGGTACTATTACTGCTGGTAATGGCATCTCGGTTGGTGCGATGGATCAAGGTGGTTCGCCTATTACCTATATCATGGTTCAGTTAGTTAATTTAAATCAACCTATTGGTTTTGCAGTTATTGGTATCTTTTATTTGTTCTGCCTGTATTTAACCTGGAAACGAGCACAAAAACATAAATTATTGCAACAGCAAATAATAGCAAAAGACCAGATAAATCAATAAATTCGAAGTTGCACTTTAAAAAAAATTAACTGGCTTTGACTATGCGTAATAAGTCAAAGCAATACATTAACAAAATGTGATGACTAACGTAAGGAAATGAAAATGAAAACAGTTATTGTCAATGAAGGCGGAACTTTAGCTGTACAACATGTTGAAGTACCTAAAATAACCTCGCAAAATCAAATTTTAGTAAAAGTGGCTTATTGTGGTTTATGTGGTTCTGATATCCCAAGAATCTTTCATCATGCTGCACATTTTTATCCAATTACACTGGGTCATGAGTTTAGTGGTACCGTGGTTGAAAAAGGCGAGGCAGTCACAGGCTTTGCAATTGGTGATTTGATCTCTTGTGTGCCTTTATTGCCTTGTTTTAAATGTGATGAATGCCAAAAACACTATTATTCACTGTGTAAAAACTATACCTTTGTCGGATCAAGAATGGCAGGTGGATTTGCTCAATATATAGTATTAGATCAAAAAAACGCATTTAAATTACCCGAAGGAGTAAATGCATTGGAAGGCGCTTTTTTTGAGCCAATGACAGTGGGTATGCATGCACTATTATTGGCTAAAGGATGCCAAGATAAAAATTTAGTGATTGTTGGTGGTGGCACAATAGGGTTACTTACCCTGTTATGTGCCAAAGCGATGGGGGCTAAATCGATTACGGTTGTTGATATCAATGATGAGCGTTTAAAACTAGCTCAAAAATTAGGCGCTGATGCTGTCTATAATTCTAAAGATTTAACCGTTCAAGATATTCATCAAGCTTTGTCATCATGCCGTTTTGAGCAAATTGTTTTAGAAACTGCAGGATCGCCTATTACGGTTAAATTAGCTATCGAAATTGCCGGTCCTAGGGCCAAGGTCTGTTTGATTGGCACACTGCATAATGATCTTACCTTGCCAGAAAAAACATTTGGTTTGATTTTAAGGAAGGAGCTTGCAATCTTAGGTAGTTGGATGAACTATTCCGATCCTTGGCCTGGTAAAGAGTGGCAACTGGTGAGCCAATTTTTTGTAGACGGCAAAATTAAGCTTGATGATCTCATTGCTGTGATTGGTGATTTTGACGCTTTTGTTCATGAAGTGAGTAGTTTGAATGGACAACCCATGAATGGCAAAATTTTATTGAATTGCCGTTAGAATTTTAAATTAATTCCACCATGAAAAAGAGCGCTTATCTTTTGATTTTGTTTGTTATACACTGCTGAAAAATTTTCGAAAAAGGAAATAATATGAATGCAAGTGAAAGACGACAACAGATATTAGCGCTTATTAATATGAAAGGTACTTTATTGGTGAGTGATTTATCTCAGCAATATGATGTTTCAGAAGTCACGATTCGAACCGATCTCAGATTGCTAGAAAAACAAGGCGTATTAATACGTTTTCATGGTGGCGCAACTAAAATCGTTGATAATGGAGAAATGAAATCGTTTAAAGAGTTGCAATTAGAAGAGCGCTATCAGCGATTTATAGAAGCAAAAAAACGTATTGCAATTGAAGCAGTTAAACATGTTAAAGAAGGTGATACAATTATTTTAGATAGCGGTAGTACAACTATGCTAATAGCTGAAGAGCTGGTAAAACTAAAACATATTACAGTGATTACCAATAGTCTGACGTCAGCATTTATCTTATCAGACAATAGTGACATCATGTTGTTTATGTGTGGAGGTACGCTCAGACACAAAACACGTTCTTTTCATGGAAAAATTGCTGAGCAATCATTAGCCGGCATTTCAGCAGATATTTTGTTTGTTGGCGCAGACGGGATTGATGCTGAAAGAGGAATAACAACGTTTAATGAAGGTTATACTATAAGTAGCGTTATGGCTAAAGCTGCAAAACATGTGATTGCGGTTTTAGATTCATCGAAGTTTGGGCGTAATGGTATCAATGTTGTGTTACCTATGAGCCAGCTTGATGTAATTATTACAGATGTTGATGTTAATAGTCGATGTAAACAAGAATTTGAAGCAAAAGGTGTTGGTTTTATAGCTGTATAAAATACAAGGATGATGGGATTTCGATGGAATGTCGTTTATAAAAAAATCATCAATTTCAGCTTATCCAATTTAAGCAAAGACTAATACTGTTACAAACTTTTTTCTTACATCATATTAACCAAATTAAGTAAGTTGAATATTTCTCATAAACAATAGTAGAGCATCATTTGTGTAGGAAAAAAACATGATATTAACCATTACAATGAACCCTTCGGTGGATATCTCTTATCCACTGGCAAAATTTAACATTAATGATATTAATCGAGTAAAAGACGTCAGAAAAACAGCCGGAGGGAAGGGACTGAATGTAACTCGGGGGATTAAATATTCGGGGATAGATGTATTAGCTTCGGGTATTGTTGGTGGCACTACGGGTGAATATATTCAAAAAAAATTGACTGAAGATGATATTAAATATGATTTTTATATTACAAAACAGGAATCAAGAAATTGTATAGCGATTTTACATGAGGGGAATCAAACTGAAATTCTTGAATCAGGCCCTATACTTACTGAACAAGATGTGATTCATTTTTTCAATCATTATCAAACACTATTAAGTCAGGCCAAAGTAATCACAATTTCTGGATCGTTGCCCCAAGGTTTTCCTGTTAATTTTTATGCTCAACTTATTGAAAAAGCGAATAAAAACAATATTCCCGTTTTACTTGATTCATCTGGCAACATGCTGCATGAGGTGTTAATCTCCCAAAATAAACCATATTTGATAAAACCCAATAAGAGTGAACTACAACAAATTCTACAAGTTAATATTGATGAACAAAATATTGATTCACTGATTTCAGCGGTTAATCATCCTTTGTTGGATAACATCGCTTTTGTCATTGTATCATTGGGTAAAAATGGCGCCTTTGCTCGTTGTCATGGACAATATTATCGAGTAACAATTCCTAAAATTAATGTGGTTAATCCTGTCGGTTCTGGAGATGTAACTTTAGCTGGGCTGGCTGTTGGTATTCACCAACATGAACCGGTAGAGGTGATGCTTAAACGAGCTATGACGATGGGCATGTTAAATACGATGGAGTCACAAACTGGTTTTGTCAATATGCAAAACTATGATGGCTATTTCCAGCAAGTTGTTGTCCAACAAGTAATGGATAAATAACGCTTGAAAAGGCGGGGCTATTTAACTTATTTCATCTTAATAAATACTAAAAAGCACAATAATAAAGTTAGCAGATAACGACTTTTACTATTTATCACTTGTTAACTATTTCAACGGTGAGTTCATGTGGCTATGCAGTCGCAGCCTGTTGTGATACTTGTGACAATATCAGCAGCGTATTGTTGTGTTGAGATTGAATGTTTAATGAGTCTCTATACAGGTATGGCAAAAGTGATTGATTGACGTTATTTGCATTAAATGGAAATCAGTTAATGCAAAAATCGATAGAACAGTAAATTCAATGTAGTCGTACAGGAAAATTATAATATGCAAGCTAAAGGACTTCTTTTTGATTTAGATGGGACATTAGTCAACTCATTATCAGCAGTTGAGCGTTGTTGGTTAAAATTTGCCAAGCGTCATCATCTAGATCATGATTATGTGTTGACTTCAATTCATGGGCGTAAAGCGATTGACAATATAAAGCTTTTTTTACCGGATAAACCTAATGAAGAGATAAAACAAGAGTTTAACTGGATGGAGCAATTAGAATCACAAGACTTAGATGGCATAGGTGAAATACCCGGCGCGAGTAAATTTTTACAATTGTTATCATCGCAAAATATACCTTGGGGCATTGTGACTTCTGGCACTAAAATAGTTGCTGAATCTCGATTCAACCTGCTTGGCGTAGCGAAACCACCCGTTTTTATCACGGGTGAAATGGTAGCAAAGACTAAACCTGCTCCGGACGGTTACTTGCAAGGCGCAAAAGCACTTGGATTACTTGCTGAGCAATGTATTGTTTTTGAGGATTCGATTGCGGGAATACAATCTGCTTTTAATGCTAAATGCCAAGTTATTGGTGTTAATTTACTTAACTGTGCTCAGGCAAACGTTGCATTGAACATTAATAGTTTTGATGAATTAATCATTAAAAAAGTTATGCCAACGGATATTGTGATTTCAAAAATTAATGCTGAATAACCTTAGATAAACATAATGGATAGTAAGCATAAAACGCAGTTAACAGTTTTTGCTTACTATTAATAAATAACACTATTTGCTGATATCATCCATCACTTGTTTGAAGGTGGTGAATGAGCAAAGTCCCATTGCATTTGTTGGGCATTTTGTCATGTTTAAGGTGACTTTTTGTGGTGGATTATCACGATTCAATGGTGATAAGTTGCGAATTTGATCTGTAGATTGATAAAAATACTCAATTTTAATAAATTTTTCGCCACTACTGTTGTTTCGCCATTTTTCGAATACCACTTTGCCGCCAATAGGTGTTGTTTCAAACTGGTTTGGTAAGTTATAAGGTTGAATCTGCATTGTTGAAAATAAAGAAGCTACATTGGAGTCATGCCCTACTAAAAAAGTAAACTTTATAGTTGAGTCATTTTCAGTGAATGCTTGATTAATGTAATTAACTAAATTTGCAGCGACGTGTTTTGCCACAACAGGTGAGCCAAACAGAACCTTATTATAATCTTCTTTAATGGCAACAAGCTGTTTAAATTGCTGCTCATTTTTTATTTTGCCCCAAGCTACTTTTGCTAAAGGTACGCCTTCATAGTATTGTAATATAAAGGCATCGGCAATAGATGTTCCTGTTCGTAGTGGTCCAGTAATACCAGGTTCTTTACCTTTTTCGATGATCAATTGTGTTGGTAAAGCAATAAAGTCACATTGCTTGTTGTTTAAACAATCTTTTGATTTTGGATAATTGATGACATTAGCCATGTCTCGATAGGCTTTATTTAGCTTTTTATTTAACCCGTCAATACCATTAGAATCTGCATTTTGATTAATTGAATTAATCGCAGCTTGTTTAAATTCAGGACTATCATCTCGAATAACAGGGAAAAACAGTGGATCCATCGTACCGAGTTTTTCTTTATGAATAATAGGCACTATGCAGCCAGGAAAAGCACCAACCGCAAAATATTGTCCGGTCGCAATTGTTCGTTGAAGGCTGTTGGTATAAATGTAAACATCTTTTTCAGTTGGGCAACTATCGGCATTTAATAATTTATTATCCACAAGCCATTGGCTAAAATAGTGACCAAAATATGTTTCTAACACACCGCCGCGTATGGTCAAATAACTCGCTGGTGTATCCCATTGTGGCCATTGGTTTGGCGTGACTTTCCCTAGTGTGCTTGTTGGACTTGCTAATGGTGCACGTAAACCATGACGGCTAAATACGACCACTTGTTCTAAAGTATAATCATCTAGCGTATCTGTTGCATATGTTGAAAATGACAACAATGCTGTTAAACCTAATATTCCTTTAAATAGGATTTGTTTCATATGACCTCCTTTTATGTCATTTAAAAACGTGAGTTATAACATTGTTATACTCTTTTGGTTATAGCATAAAAATATTCTTTAGGCGTGGTTTAGTGATCATAATTATGCTTTGTTCAGCATTTAGCAAAAATAATGATCATCATATTCTTTTGATTTATATACCACTTTACCATTAACAATAGTTGCAACTAGTTCATTTCGCTTATTAAGTAAGACTAAATTAGCTAATTTATTGATGGAAATACTACCTAAATCTTCATCAATACCTAATGCTTTTGCTGGGTAATAGCTAGCATGTAGCCATGCTTGTTCAAAACAAATATCTGTAAATTTAGCAAAATTGTTAACAGCACGATCCAGCGTTAATACACTTCCAGCAAGACTTCCTTCATCGGTGCGTACAACATTATCTTGCATATGTACGACTAATTTGCCTAATTGATAATCTCCATTAGGCATACCGGTTGCTCGCATAGCATCAGTGATGAGTAATAAATTTTTACCACAACATTTGTGAGCAATCGCAACAGCTGCAGGATGAACATGGTGGCCATCAACAATGATTTCTGCTTGGCAATTGTCAATACTGAGTGCTGCGCCAACAACACCGGGATTACGATGCTGTAAACCTGACATCCCATTATAACAATGTACTACGCCACTTGCGCCGGCCAACAGTGCCGCTTTAGTAGTTGAATAGTCTGCATCAGTATGTCCTAGCATGACACGTATTTTTTGGCTAGATAGCCATTTGATTATCGCTATCGATTCAGGATATTCAGGCGCTAAAGCGATGCACTTTAATGTCCCTTCTGCAAGTTTTAACCATTTTTCAATGAGTAATTGATTGGGGGCATGTAGTAGTTCTTGTGGGTGTGCACCTTTGTGTGTTGCGGTAAAAAAAGGTCCTTCTAGATATGACCCAAGTAAGGTTGCACCAGATACCCCTTGTTTAATACTATTTTTTACTTGTATTAAAGCCGCTTCAATTTTTTCATGACTTTCCGTTACTGTTGTTGCCAAAAAAGCACCTACACCACGCTGTGCTAGAAAACGACTCATGGTATCAAGAGCGGTATGCGTTGCATCCATCGTATCTGCACCCATTACGCCATGAATATGGGTATCAATTAGTGCTGGTAATACCTTAATCTCATTGATACTCGTTTTATCACTAAGCTCAATATTGGTGATTCTATCTTTTTCAATAGTGATAATGGCATTTTCTAACCAACCAATAGGTGTTAAAACTTGTTTTGCATGAATTTGCTTAGATGCCATCTGAACATTCCTTCTCATAAGTTGATTTTTTTTGTTGTTCATGCCATAAACTACTAATACTTTTATCGGCATTTTCAACAATTTTTAAACGTAAGGTTTGCAAATCCAATTCATCGCGTTGTAACAATATTTCTAATAATAGCGGCATATTAATACCACTAATCACCTCGATTTTCTCAAATTCGAAGCTAAGCGTAGCCGATAGTTTAAAAGGAGATCCACCAACAATGTCGGTCAAAAAAATGACGCCTTCACCGGTATCGTTTGATTTTAATGATGCTTTGAGCTGTTGTTCAAGTTGTTCACTACTCATCCCATCAGGAAAATCAACTGCGCTAAATTGTATTTGCTCGCCAATAATTTGTGTTGCAGCCTGAAAAAGGCCGGTAGCAAAGCTACCGTGACCGGTTAATATCACACCTATCATAATTTGTCCTTTATAAAAAACCAACTAATTTACCTAAAACACCAATTACTACAGTTAAACCAATTAATTTAACCGGTGAAAAGTTACGTTTCATGAGTGAATAAACCATTAATGTAAAGCCTAACGGTAATAGATTAGGCATTAATTTATCCAGTACATCGGTTTGTAGTGCAATATGTGCCTGTCCTGCATTAATTTCTAGTGGTGTGGCTAAATGTACATACGAAGCAACTAAAGCACCAATAACGGTCATGCCAACTATTGATGCAGCATGCGAAATACGTTTAGTGTGCGTTTTTAATAATGGTAAAGTGCTGATACCAGCCCGATAACCGTAGTGAGCAAGGCCAAAACGTAATCCAAAGTGTACCACGTTAAACATTAATAGAAAGATAATTGGTCCAAATAAGCTACCTTCTAATGCCAATGATGCCCCAATTCCTGCACAAATAGGTAATAATGTCAGCCAGAATAATGCGTCACCTATACCGCCTAAAGGCCCCATTAATGCAACTTTAACTGCTCGGATGGTTGAAATATTTTCTTTGCCTTTTTCCATGGCTAATACCAGTCCAGACAAGAATGTCGCATCAAAAGGGTGGACATTAATAAATTCCATATGCATATGCATTGAATTTTTTAAATCATCTTTATTTTGATGAATTTTTCGTAATGCAGGTAAAATTGTAAATAGCCAACCGCCCGCTTGCATACGTTCATAATTGAATGAAGCTTGTAATGCAAGTGATCGAAATGCCATACGATTGATATCACTCTTAGTTAATGTGATATTTTGGCTTTGATCACTGTAGGTATCGGTCGATACTTTGCTGGTAGCTAACGCTTGTTCCATACGCTTTTCTGCTTTTTGTGCCATTTGGCTTTCACTATCGTTATTAAATCCCATCTTCCACCTCCATTGAGCCGGCTGGCTTGTTACTTTGATTGTTATCACGGCTATAATTAAAGAAATCGATCATTGCAATGGCAAGTGCGCCTAATGCAATTGCCAAAATAGGTAATTTTAGAAATGTCACGCCAAGAAAACCGAGAATAAAATAAGCGATATAAGTTTTTTTCATCATAATTTTCATTAACATGGCAAAGCCAATTGCAGGCATCATACCACCGGCAATACTTAACCCATCAAGTAACCATTGTGGTGATTTTTTGACTAACTCAGTAGCTGCATCTGCACCAAAATAGATAGGTAAAAATGCGACAATAAAATAGAAACAAAATAATATAATCATTCCTAAGTAGTTGACCCATTCAATACCTTTGAAGTTGAGTTGATCGACAAATTTGTCGCATTTATGCATCATTGGTGAGTAGATAGTAAATAAAATAGTAATGCAACCTTGCACTGCAATAGCAAAAGGTACGGCAATTCCAATCGCTACTTTAGGATCGGCATGAGTTAAAACGGCAAATGTGGTACCAATTACACCACCAATGACCACATTTGGTGGTTGTGCACCGGCTAACGGTACCATCCCCATCCAGACCAATTCCAATGAACCGCCAACATATAAACCTGTTGTGACATCGCCCAAAATTAGACCGACCAAAGGACCAATAACAACCGGTCTATGTAAATGCGTGAGTCCATCAAACAGATCAACGCCAGCAATACCTGCTAATAGCCCAATTAATAACGCATCGATTAACATATAGTGCTCCCTGTTATTAACAAAAGTTGAGTAAATCTGAAATTTTTTCACCGGACTCATCGGGCACTCGGCGAATTTCGCAAGTGACACCCAATTGGTGAAGTTCTTTAAATGCGGCAATATCACTTTCGTCAACCGATACCGTTTTATGTATCTGTTTTTTCCCTTCTGAAAAATGCATATTACCGACATTGACAAATTTGATAGGTACGCCACCTTTTACTAGCGTAAGAACATCTTGTGGTGTTTTACAAACAATAAAAATTTTTTGACGATCGGCGGCTTTGCCGATGATGTCGATCGTTTTTTGCAAAGTAAAATAACGGGTTTGAATACCTTCAGCGATGACCATATCCATAAGGTTTTGTTGGACTGGATCTTGTGCAGCACTGTCATTGGCAACTAATAATAAATTAGCACCAAGTGCATTTACCCAAGTGACTCCGACTTGACCATGGACTAAACGATTATCTATGCGTGTCATTAGAATATTTGGCGTCCCCATACTGATTCCCTCCTTAGTGGTTTGATATAAAATAATTACCGTTTAGACTCGATTAAATGGATAAATAGTCACACCTTTTACAACCCTATTTACTTCACCGGTAGGACATGGATTGTCGGGCGTTAAGCCACAGCTTAATGATTTTTCAAAAGCGAGCATTTGGGCAAAAACAAGATAAGGGAAGAGTAGCCAACAATCAGCCAGATCACTATCAATCGATAAGACATTTGGGGTGTTATTGTTTTTGCCACTAAGGGCTAGAACATCGGTAGCGATATGATCGTGAACTAACTCATTAAATAAATCGTTATCATATTTGTGTATATAGGCATCATTCGAACATAAACAAATAACTAGACTTTGTTTATCTACCATAAATTTAGGACCATGGCGAAGCCCTAGTATTGAGTCAAAACGGCTGGCTATTTTGCCGGCAGTTAGTTCTAAAATTTTTAATGCTGATTCTTGAGCAAGTCCGGTAAAACAGCTACTACCCACATAGATCACTCGTTGATGTGATTTTGCTGCTAATTGTTTAGTAATATCTTGCCAGCTTATCAATTTTTGCTCTGCTATATCAGCAATTTTATTAACAGCATTGAGAGTTGTTTGGTTATCAAAATGACCAAAAATTAGTAATGTTGCTAGCATCATGCTGCTAATACTCGATGTCATAGCAAAGCTTAAATCATTGGTACCTTCTGGCATAATGAGCTCAAAAATTCGTTTGCTATTGTTGGCGTTAGCTGCATATTGGGTTAAAGCACTATTCGGATTACAAGTTATAAAAAGGTGATAACAATCTGCCACTAATTGGTCAGCAAGTTGAACTGTTGCCACACTTTCAGGACTGTTTCCTGAACGCGCAAAGGATATGATTAAGGTTTTTTTATTAGGACGTAGGTATTGTAGTGGATCTGCGACAATTTCGGTTGTGCCATAGGCAAAAAAGTTGCGGTGGGTATGCTCACGAAGCCAAGGAGCAAGTGCAACACCACCAAAAGCAGATGAACCAGCGCCAGTTAAAATGATATCTGAATTGGCATCAGTCAGTATAGGTTGCAAAAATTGTTGTAGTTCAGGTTGTTTTTGCTGGATTAGTTCAAGAACTTCGCGCCAAATTTGTGGTTGTTGCCAAATTTCTTTAGCGGTATGTTGTGCATTACGTTGTGTTAACCAATCTAGTGAATAATTAAAGTATTGTTGCATAATAAGAACCCTGTTTAGTAATTAATTTGTTTTGATAAAAATAAAGTCGTTTATGAATCTGCAATAACGACATTGATGCCTAATGTATGTAATTGCGTTAAGTAGTCTTTTGGAATTTTTGAATCAGTAATTAGCGTATTAATACAATTGATCTTTTCGATCAGACAAAAACTTTTACGTCCAAATTTGGTCGAATCAGTAATAGCAATAATGTCGCTTGATACTTGACACATGATTCGATTAACAACAGCTTCAGCAAAATTAGGTGTTGTGATCCCAGCATTTAAGTCAAATCCATCAACGCCTAAAAAGAGCTTATTGAAGTGAAACATTTTTAGTTGCTCTTCAACAGTAGGGCCTGAAATCGAGTAGGCTTTTTTTCTAATATTGCCACCAGCAATAATCACATCAATATCGGTATTGGTTGATAAGTCGTAAGCAATATTGATAGCGTTGGTAAAAACAATTAAGTTTTGTTTTTTATATAAATATGGCACCATTGCTGCTGTTGTCGAGCCAGAATCAAGGATAATACGATCGCCATCTTGCACTAGCTCAGCAGCTTTTTGGGCTATTTTATTTTTTATGTTTGAATTGATGCGGCTTTTATCTAACAATGGTTTATCAAAGGCAAAGGCCTTATTTAATATAGCACCACCATAACAGCGTAATACGCAGCCTTTATCTTCTAAATGACGTAAATCATTACGAATAGTCACTGTTGATACTTTAAATAATTTACTCAACTTATTAACCGAAACTGTATTTTGGTTATCAAGTAAATGAATTATTTTTTCTCGGCGTTGTAGTGTGGTCATCATTTCATCATTCATAACACGTTCATTCACATTACTTTCATTGAGTTATTAAATTTAAACACACGAAAGACAATGAAAATGATAGATAAGTCACAAAATGCTTTTATGAAAATAACGGTAAATATTGCTTTCTTTTTTAAATTAAACGAAAGAAGTGGGGAAATAGGAGAAAACAAAAAATAGAATATTATCAGTAAATTTAGTCTGTTAGGTAATTCTTGATAAGAAGTAAAAGAAAACAATTTGACCAATTTACAAAATAGTCGATTTCGATTAGCAAAGTGATCTTGATCACAAGTTTTATCTTTTCATATAAATATGAATGTTTTTAAAAAGCGTGTATTTGTGGTTATTTAGATTGTGGATGGTTTATGTAAAACTATTTAGTTATTACAAATATTGTATCTGGGTTAAAAGGATAATGCGGTGACTTTATTTTTTTATATCTATAAGGGATTTTTTTGATTTCAAATTGTAAGCACTTGATGTTTAGGTTTTTATCGTTTTAGTCATAATTTTAAATAGGGATATGTGCTGCAAAATACCCTAACATTCTAACGCAACATCAAGGACAAAGTTGTTTTTAATCCTCCTTTATGTGTTATCCCGAATTAGAGAGTAGTACTAAATATTTTTATACTTAAACACATAAAGTTCCTTAAAATTTCTGTCAGAAACTTATTTTGCAATTTTCTCGTTTTTGATGCAATTGGTTCATTGACCGTTTTATTGAAGCGATTATGTTTGAATTTTATCAATTAAATCACATGACATTACGAAAAATAGGTGATTTAGGAAAGAAGATGAAAAAAGTAATTATTGCATTGTTAATTGTCACCTTTCTTGCTGGTTGCTCAACTACTCCGACTTTATTGAGTGAAGCTAAGTATACCCCAAAAGAGAGAATTTTAGGATTTGACAATAGAGTCGATAATTATGCCAATTTGGTATTAATAAGAGATAAAGGCTTTGTCGGTAGTGGCTGTTATATTAATGTATTCATTAATGGTAACGAGGCAGCAAAGCTACAAACAAAAGAGTATGTTTCATTGTATGCACCTAGTGGAAACATTTTAGTTGGCGCATCAATACAAGGAAAGGGATTGTGTAGTTTCAATGCACCTCGTCGTGAACGTGAATTTACCCTTAACAATGGTGAAAAAAAAGTGTTCCGTTTGTTTATAGATCAAAATGGCAATACAGATATCTTGCCAACGACTATATATTAATCTGTTGACCAGAATATAGTACAAAAAGCATGTTATTATTGTCGTATTTGAATTGAGATTTAAGCGGGGGACAGATCATCCCCCTTTGGGTTAACACGTTATCACCAAAATTAACAATATCTAAATCACATAGAATAAACAGTACCCAATTTTGTAAAAACGTTAAGAAAATAAATGCGTTTCAGTATAAAATTTTAGTGTATTTTAACTAATAATCTTTTATCTGGTTTACATTTTCAATACCTGTTTTCTTTCTAACATGATTAATCACCATCATGACGACAAAAGCAATAATGGTCAGATAGATAATAAACATGCCATATGTTGCTAACATATCAATTAATGAACGTCCTCGCATGGCAAAATCTCGGAAAAAGCGAAAAAGCCACACTAAAGGAAAGGCATGACTGATATAATAAGCCCATATTGGCATGATACCTACGGCCATGGTTGATCCCCCCATGATAAACCCAGGTGGTACCAAAAAGATCATACGACTAGCTCCTTCACCTGGGTTGTTGGTGTTCCAAGATAGCAATAAACCTAACCAGCCAAAAGCAAGTCCTGTCATAAAAATACTCGGTACAAAAGCAAAATAATTACCATCAAAGCGTAATTGTCCAAATATTACTAATATAGCCGTAATCAAGGTTAGCCCTGTTGTATAAAATAGTGCATAAGGTATTGTTCTTGCCAATAATGGCATAAAACCTCGTTCTAACACCGTTTGCCACATGCCTGTTACTTTTAGGCGACCTATGATCATTAACGATGTTAAACCATAAGTTAAAGAAGAAAAAAAGTAGACAAAATAAATAATGGTCGATATGGTCGAAGAACTTGCTGGGTTAAACATATACCGTGTTTTGATTTGCATTGGTGATAATGCTGCCTCGGTGCCTTCACGACCTAATCCTAACGCAGAAACACGACTAACACTTAGCTCCGCACCTGATTCAGGTATATATTCATTCAGACTTTGTAACACTTTCGCATTTTGCGCGTCATTGGTGTCATCGGCAAAATAACCTAAACGAACGGTCTGATCACCTTTTTTTAAACTTTTTTCTAAGCCTTTAGGAATATATAACACCCCCAAATTACGATCGTGTGACACTAGGGTAATCGGATTAACCGGTGATCTTATCACTTCAGCAACTTGGATATAAGGTGAAGTGTTCACTTTACTAATTAATTCAGTAGAATATTTAGAACCATCAAGATCAATTACCGCAATTTTACCTTCAAACACGGCTCCATGACTAAGAACGAGCGAAAAAATGAGTGCAACAATTGCCGCTAAACCGATCGCTACTTTATAATAAGGTATAAAGTGACCGGACAGCATAGCATCAAGCTCTTCAAGCATAGATTTAATCATGTTTTGCATTATCGATCGACCTCTAATGTCATACCCGTTAATAAGTGTGGGATAGGATCAACATAAATTCTAACTTGATAAGATGTTAAGTCGGCTTGTCCTCTTTCTCGAGTCATGCGTAAATCAGCAAAAGACGGCGCTGCAGTCGCAAATCTAACCTTGCCTTTAACTGTTTTATCAAGCGCAATTACATTAGCACTTACGCTAGTACCTGGTTGGAAATCGTTAACCATCTTTTCATTGACATAAATATCAACATATTGACGATCAGTTTCTAACAGCACTGCTGGTGCGCCAGTAGGAACTAATTCCCCTTCTTCATACATGAGTTTTAAGACTTTTCCATCTTCTGGCGCGGTAAGGGTTAATCGTTGATAATTGATCTCAAGTTGTTTTAATTCTGCTTGTGATTGTGCTAATTGTGCACGCAATTGTGCTAATTGATTTTGACGATTTTCAATATTATGACGCGCATTAATAATCGATTGTAAAGTCATGCCGGTAGCATTTTTAGTTTGAGCAAATTGTTTTATTTGATCTGGTGTTGCACCGACCATTAATGTAGCTAATTGACTTTGTAATTGGATAACACTCATCTTAGTTGAAATATAAGTATTACGCGTACTATCTAATTGCGATTGTGATGCACCACCCGTTTTACGAAGTTGGGTGTGGCGATCATATTCTGTATTTGCAAAATCTCTTGCTGAAATTGCCGCATCAATATTGGCTTGTGTTGATTCAATATTTCGCCACGTTGATACTTCTGATAGATTAGTTTCATCTTCAGCAATTTTTATTGCGGCCTGTTCTTGATTAATTGCCGCTTCTTGACCTGCTATTACTGCTTTAAGTTGATCAATAGCAAGCTGTGTATCGGTATCTTCCAGTACCATTAAAACATCACCTTTTTTCACATGTTGTGATTCTTGGACGGTACGTTTTAACAATTTACCACTAACATTTTGGAAAGCGACATTAATTTCATCAGCAGTGAGTACACCTGATTTAATGCTTTTGGCAACCGATACAGCGTCGTTTCGAGAACCAAAATAAATTAATGTTGATCCTAATAAAAGCAGTAGTAAAAATATAACGGGGATTTTAATATTTTTTGGCATATTCATTATAGCTTATTTTCCATTTATTTAGTCAGCTAAGTATTAAGATAAAGTAATATGACTTTAAGGTAATAAAGTCGTTTATTTTCGTAATAATTTACGTAACATCTGTATTAAAGATTCTTGTTCTTGGCTATCTAAAACTTGAGCAAAAGCCCGGATAGCTTTGAGATGATTGGGTAATGCGTTATGAATAAGTTTAATGCCAGCATCAGTTAAAGCGATCAGACGTGTACGGCCATCTTCTCCACTTTTGCTCATTGATATTAAAGGGCTTGATGCTGCAAGCATTCGCTTGACCATAATTGAAACGGTTGCCGGTGTTACGCCTATTCGCAATGCTAAATCGCTGGCATTAGTTTCGCCTTCAGAATAGAGCGACATTAATAAAGCAAACTTGCCTTCAGATACACCATAATCTTTGGTTAACTGTGCATAAATATTTGCTCGAATTAAATCTGCTGTGGTGATCAAGCTTAATACTAGATCCACACCCGAAACGTCAACAACATCATCATTAAATCTTTGCGCTCGTGCTAAAGTTTCACGAGATGGTAGCATTCTTGAATTGTAATTCAATTATCATTACTCAATTTATTTAGTCGGCTAATTATACAAATTTCACTACAATTATCAATTAATTTTTTACACGCTTTTTAGTGTCAAATATTAGCAAGTTTTGTTAAATAATTAGATTTTACGGATAAGATCTCACCACAAGTATGTGCTTACTTCACTTAACATAATCCTTTAGTTAGGATTATGTGGATTTTAAGTAAAACATCTTGCAGTTAAAATCTAAATTATTGTGTTCGTTTGTGTATCGATTGATGGCAATTCCCTCTATTTGTTCAGAGGGTTTATGGTTTTAAATAGCACTTATAAATCAAGTTGGCGTATCCACATCATCCCAATCAGCATTTTCAAAATTGGTTAGCCAGTTTAATGCGTAATGGCGTTCGTAAATCACACCGCCGTTAATTGATGCAGGAAGCGCCTTATCCTCACGCCCGTATTCTCTTGTTAACCAATGTAAACGATAATGTAAGTCTAAAGCATCCAATATTTCACTCACTGGTCTTAAATTGACAGACTGATTTGGTTGTTGGTTATAGTTCATTGCTTGATTAACTAAATCAGATGAATCACATACAGTATCTGCAAAAGGTAACTGAGATTGCCACTCAATTGCCCATTGTAAAGCTAATAAAGCTTCATATCGCCAAGACTTATTGATTACATCTTTTTGTTCTGGTTGCTTACTGTGGATAAACGCTCGTTCATTATCGGATAGAGCAGCATAACCGATCGGGCAACGCTGTTTAAACTCATCAGGATCGATGGGGTCGTTTTCATAAAAGCCTTCTGCTTGAATGCAACATATCATCAAAGCTAAAGCTCGATGGGCTATCTCGTCAGGCGATCTTAATACTACTTCAGATTCAGCAACGACAGGCGGTAAACTGGTGGGAACGTTTATACCAAGTTCTTTTAAATATTGTTCTGTTTTTGCTTTACGTTGTTTTGCATCTAAAGGATAAGGCATGGTGGCATTTTTATCAAACTTACCATAAGGATCTTGCAACACATCGCCGTCAGGGTTACGAATAGTATTGTCATATAGATAAATAATTACGTTAGCTCGCCAGCCCCAATCGGCGAACTGATCAAATTTATCTTCGTCAATTTCAATACTAAACAGATGTCGTACTCTTTGTATATGACGATATAAAGCATAACGACGAGAATTCATTTCTCCGTCTCCTGCGTTCATAACAAAACCGATAAAATCATCAAGGTGATCGGGAAGTTCAGATGATTCTAAGCTTAGTTGATTAAGTAGTTTACACGGAAAATCAATAGCAGGTGGATTGGTGAGGGTTGAGTAAGCAGTAATTAATGTAGACATTTTAAACTGACCTTATCTTAAATTTCATGTATATAGAAGTATAAAATTTATCATAATAAAAATAAGTTTTTTATCAACTAATTAATTAGTTTATATTAATTAATAAAAGGGAACATTTTATTTATGCAACGAGGTTAAGTCATACTTGGCTTTTTTATTGAATTTACTGTTTACAATATAAACAACCTGCTATTATTTTTCTGACTTTAAAATTTAGTTTTGTTAGAGACCTTTGATGTCTACTTTTTACGTATTTTACTGACAATTTAATAACGAATATCTTGATATCATCTAATTGATGATACGGTATTTTATTTAATGTCATTGTGGTTAAAATTTGATGGCTTTTCAGTTTAATTAATCAAGGATTAAGCTTATTGGTAAATATACTGCATATTCTTGTTATCTGATTAGAGTAAGTAAAAAAGTGAAACTAAGCTATTTCACTTGAAAACCAAGAGCGGTTATAATTGATATATGACAGCGTAGCTTTATTTTTACCGCGTTAAGACTCAATAGTATTTGATAATAAATATCGTAAAAGAAATAATCATTTATCGTTATTCTAAGTTGAAAAGTGTATGCCTCTGATCTTTTTTGTAACTTTTTGCGATCTTTTAGAAATCAGAGCTTGCAACAAGGATAAATTTTGCGTAAAATTCACGCCCTATAAGATTAATCAATGCAGACATATATTTTAAATCAAGTAATCGTCTGCTTTTTATTGCGGAGTTAAGTATGTACGCAGTTTTCCAAAGTGGTGGCAAGCAACACCGAGTTAGCGAAGGACAAGTCGTTCGCTTGGAAAAAATTGAAGTCGAAACCGGCGCAGAAGTTGTTTTCGATAAAGTTTTAATGGTAGCAAATGGTGAAGACATCAAAGTTGGTGCTCCGTTTGTTGAAGGTGCAACAATTAAAGCAGAAATTGTTGAACACGGTCGTGGTGACAAGGTAAAAATTGTTAAATTCCGTCGTCGTAAACACTATCGTAAACAACAAGGTCACCGTCAGTGGTTCACTGATGTGAAGATCACTGCAATCGCTTAATAGGAGTATCGAACAATGGCACATAAGAAGGCTGGTGGTTCATCACGTAACGGTCGTGATTCCCAAAGTAAACGTTTAGGTGTTAAACGTTATGGTAGTCAAGAAGTTCTTGCTGGTAATATTTTAGTTCGTCAGCGTGGAACGCAATTTCACCCAGGTACTAATGTAGGTTGTGGTCGTGACCATACCTTATTTGCTTTAATTGACGGACAAGTAAAGTTCGAAGTTAAAGGTCCTAAAAACCGTCGGTATGTTAGTGTCGTTGCTAACAGCTAATTAGAAACGGTTTAAAAAAATTATAGAAGCCTCACAGTTATTGTGGGGCTTTTTTCATTTCTTAAATTTTATATAATATTATCTATTATGATAAAACAGCAAAATGTAAAATTAGGTTTTGCATTAGCCATGTTAACGGCAGTTATGTGGGGCATAGTGCCAATTGCAATGAAATATGCATTAGCCGTTGTTGATCCATTGACTTTAGCGTGGTCTCGGCTAGGGATGTCTGCGATTGGAATTACGATATGGCTTGCTTATAAAAAGCAATTTCCTAATTTAATTATGTTTAAAAAACGTCGCCGTTTTATCTTATTAATGATTGCTGGGTTTGGTTTGCTCGGTAATTTTGCGTTATTTGCTAGCGCTGTTCAATATCTGTCGGCGACAACTGCGCAAGTTGTTGGCCAAACCGGTATTGTGATATTTATGATAGCAAGTGCTTTTATCTTTAAAGAAAGATTAAGACCAACCCAAATTATTGGTATTTTGGTATTGTTAACTGGTTTAGTACTATTTTTTAATAAAAATATTGCTGACCTTTTTTCTAATATGTCTACTTATGGTATTGGTGTTTGGCTGGGCTTGCTTGCATCTGTTTCGTGGGCCAGTTATGCTCTTGCGCAAAAGGTATTATTACGTAAATTGCGCGCAGAACAATTACTTTGGTTAATTTATCTAATTTGTACTGTATTTTTATGGCCACTTGCTTCGCCAAGTAAAATTGCTCATGCTGATGCAACACAATTATTTGCCATTATTTTTTGTGGTTTAAATACTATTATCGCTTATGGCGCATTAGTGATGGCTATGGAGCGTTGGCAGGCTGCTCAAGTTAGTGCTATAACAACACTCACACCGTTGTTTTCATTGATCTTCTCTGATTTATTTGCATTAATTTGGCCAGAAAAGTTTGCCATGCAATATTTAAATATTTTAGGTTATATTGGCGCAATATCGGTTGTTGCAGGGGCGATGTTTGCAACAATTGGACACCATATTTGGCAACCAAGAAAAGGTTTGCTGATTAACCGAAAAAAAGAGGAAAATTTATGAAATTTGTTGATGAAGCTACAATTCGAGTTGAAGCCGGAGATGGTGGCAATGGTTGTGTAGGTTTTCGTCGGGAAAAGTATATACCTAAAGGTGGTCCAGATGGTGGTGATGGTGGTGATGGTGGTGATGTGTTTTTTGTTGCCGATGAAAACTTGAACACCTTGGTTGATTTTCAGTTTGAAAAAAATTATCGCGCAGAGCGCGGACAAAATGGGCAAGGTTCTGATTGTACGGGTAAACGTGGTAAAGATATTACCGTTAAAGTGCCTGTTGGAACACGTATTACCGATAAATATACTGGTGAAATCATTGGTGATTTAACTCATCATCAACAAAAAGTCTTAGTTGCCAAAGGTGGCTTTCATGGCTTGGGAAATGCTCGTTTCAAATCGTCAGTTAACCGCGCGCCAAGGCAGAAAACTGATGGTACGCCGGGTGAAAAGCGAGATGTTTTATTAGAGTTATTATTACTTGCTGATGTGGGAATGCTTGGTTTACCTAATGCTGGTAAATCAACGTTTATTCGTTCAGTATCGGCAGCTAAACCTAAAGTTGCAGATTATCCTTTTACAACATTAGTACCGAGTTTAGGTGTGGTTAGAATGGATAACGAACAAAGCTTTGTGGTTGCTGATATACCTGGGTTGATTGAAGGTGCTGCTGAAGGGGCAGGGCTTGGAATTCGCTTTTTAAAACATCTTGAACGATGCCGGGTATTAGTCCATTTAGTTGATATTGCACCGATTGATGGTACTGATCCTGTTGAAAATGCAAAAGTGATCATTCAAGAACTCCATCAATATAGTGAAAAACTCGCCAGTAAACCACGCTGGTTAGTGTTTAATAAAATGGACGTATTAGGTGAAGAAGAAAGCGCTAAACGAGCCGCCGAAATCGCGAAGGCACTTAATTGGGATGATAAATATTATTTGATTTCAGCGGTCAATCATGAAGGTGTAAAGTCTTTGTGTTGGGATCTGATGGAATATATGAATGCTCACCCACGAGAAATTGAACAAGAAGAAAACTCACCAGAAAAAGTTGAATTTATGTGGGATGATTATCATCAACAAGCTATGGACGATGCTTTTGATGACGATGATGATTTTGACGACTGGGATGAAAGTGATGAGGAAGGCATCGAATTTATTTACCAAAAATAGATGTTGATATGCATTTTTTATTCTTTACAAAATTTAATCTCTTACAAAAAAGCAGGGTTATGCTCTGCTTTTTTAACTGTTTTTTCTAAATATTCTTCATTGTCAAAATTAAAAACCATTGAGTTTGAAAGTTTTTTTACCCTTTTTTTGAAAAAAGTCAAAAATAATGCTTGATTTTAGTAATGAGAATTATTATCATTAATTTGTACTTTGTTAGAGCGTCGCAAGACTTCTGAAAAAGTATGACATTGCTCACATTGCTTCCAATGTTTGCCAGCCTAGCACTAACTAAGCTGGCTTTTTTCATTTATCACTAAGCTAAATCCGTTTTTTGTATAATTAATAAGCCACTTATTATTGTGCGCTATTGCATTTATTCCATTAACCAACAAAGCCAAATTTTAAAATAACGTATTAAATTCTAATACACTATTTAGAAATATCATGCATAAATGTTGTGACATCGTTAAATAGAGATCAAAAAATTTAATGTAATAATAAATAATGCTATTTTTAATTAGACCCAAGGCTATAGACTTTTTAGGGTATGAGTTTTATTAGTTTTATAAAAATAGCGTTGAATCAATGATATACAATCATTATGCTCAATTCAAATAATTGTTGGGATAGAATTAGCAATATCTATTGATTAATTATATCAAATAAAATCAATAATGCTGCGCTGCCGCCAAATTCTTTGGGGGCTTGATGAAAACAGATTATATGCGGATGCTGGGCTAACCACATTGGTGTTTGTTTTTTTAAAATATTCTTACCATGACCATACATAATACAAGCGCAGTGTGCCCCTTCTTTTAAGCAGGCTGCGATAAGGGCTGCTATTTCCTTTTTTGCCTCTTGTTGGGTTAAACCATGCAAATCTAAAAAAAATTCGGGATCGTAAAAACCTCGTCGTAATTTCTTAAGTTCAAATGGATCGGCATTTTCTCGTATATAACGAATTGGGTCATCTTGTAATAGTGGTTGATAGGTGTCTGAAAAATAGAACTCAGCATGACCTTTTTCATGTTGAAGTTTTTGTGTTTCCATTATTTTTTGTGACCGTTTTTGCGGTTGATGAATGACAGTATCTTGTTTTAATTGTTTAGTATGACCAATACTACTTTTAAATAAGTTTATATCTTCGTCATCCAATGTATATTTATTTGTCATTGATTATCACTCAGGGTAGATTTTTTCTTTAAATTCACATAAATCTTCAATAACACAAGAGCCACATCTTGGTTTTCTAGCAATACAAGTATATCGACCATGTAAAATCAGCCAGTGATGGCAGTTTAGTTTGTACGCTTTAGGTACAACTTTTAACAGTTTTTCTTCGACTTGCTCTACGTTTTTACCGGGTGCAAAACCAGTCCGGTTACATACACGAAAAATATGGGTATCAACAGCAATTGTAGGCCAACCAAAAGCTGTGTTAAGTACTACATTAGCGGTTTTCCTGCCAACTCCTGGCAGTTCAATTAATGAATCAAAATTTTCTGGCACTTGACCTTGATATTTATTGACTAATATCTGGCAAGTTTTAATGATATTTTCGGCTTTACTATTATATAAACCGATGGTGCGGATATAACTTTTCAACTTATCAACACCCAGTGCTAATATTTGCTCGGCCGTGTTAGCAACAGCAAATAGCGGTTTGGTTGCTTTATTAACACTAACGTCAGTTGCTTGAGCAGATAATACAACAGCAATAAGTAATTCAAAGGGTGTTTGATATACTAGTTCTGTTGTAGGATCTTTAATATGTTCTTTCAGTCTTTCTAGAATCTGAATTCGAGTTGATTGTTTCACAAACTAATTATAATCAAAAATAGTGGAATGTTGGGTTAATATTATATACTTTATTTGGACTTTATCGGTAAGTTAAATTGCGTTATTTAAAATAAATATAAGCAATACTATATGACTATTAGCCAATAGTATAATGTTTATAACGGTTTGCTATTGATTTTTTATTGATTCAAATACCTAAATAGCCTGCTTTTTAGCATCGTCTTTTTATGATAAGCTACCCCACTATTTCAATTTCATAATACAAGGTTTTTTATAAAAATGTCGTTACCAATGATTGTCACCTTTAGTGTGTACATTTTAGGGATGATTGCGATCGGTTTTTTTGCGTTTCGTGCAACGCAAAACTTTGGTGATTATATTCTCGGTGGGCGTCGTATCGGTAGTGTTGTGACAGCACTTTCAGCCGGTGCTTCTGATATGAGTGGCTGGTTGTTAATGGGGCTTCCCGGTGCCGTTTTTTTATTCGGTATATCTCAGAGTTGGATTGCTATTGGTTTGATAATCGGTGCTTATCTAAATTGGTTACTCATTGCTGGCAGGTTACGTGTTTTTACCGAAATTAACCATAATTCTTTAACATTACCAGACTATTTTGCTCGACGATTTGATGATAAGAGCTCTTTACTTCGTATTATTTCGGCAGTAATTATTCTGATCTTTTTTACCATTTATTGTGCTTCTGGTGTCGTTGCTGGCGCAAAATTATTCGAAAGTACATTTGGTATGAGCTATGGTTGGGCAATGTTAGCTGGCGCTGGTGCGACTATTGCCTATACTTTTATTGGGGGTTTTTTAGCGGTGAGCTGGACTGATACGATTCAAGCTAGTTTAATGATGTTTGCCCTGATTTTAACCCCAATTATGGTTATAGCTAATGCAGGTGGTTTTAATGATGCTATTGTTCATATTGAATCACTTAATCCCGATTATATAAATATCTTTGCCCATATGGACTTTATCTCTATTATCTCTTTATTAGGATGGGGATTAGGTTATTTTGGTCAACCGCATATTTTAGCAAGGTTTATGGCTGCTGATTCACATGAGGTAATGAAAAATGCTCGTCGAATTAGTATGACATGGATGATTTTATGTTTAGTCGGTGCCATTACGGTTGGTTTTTTTGGAATCGCCTATTTTGCTAATAACCCAGATTTAGCTTACTTAATTAATAATGGTAAGCATGAACGTATTTTTATTGAGCTATCAAAATTACTGTTTAATCCTTGGATTGCTGGTATTTTACTTGCTGCAATCTTAGCTGCAGTAATGAGCACGTTAAGTTGTCAGCTACTTGTTTGCTCAAGTGCTTTAACCGAAGATTTTTACCGTGCCTTTTTAAGACCAAACGCTAAACAGCGCGAACTTGTTTGGGTGGGGCGTATTATGGTGCTATTGGTTTCGGTTATCGCTATTTTATTAGCAATAAACCCTAATAACAGTGTACTTGATTTAGTTAGTCATGCTTGGGCAGGATTTGGCGCAGCTTTTGGACCAATTATTGTTTTTTCTGTATTTTGGTCAAGAATGACACGTAATGGTGCATTAGCGGGAATGGTGATTGGTGCAATAACCGTGTTGCTTTGGATCAATTTTAATTGGTTTAACCTTTACTCACTTATTCCTGGATTTTTATTTGCATCTATTGCCATTGTGATTGTTAGTTTATGCGATAACAGACCTAACGAAGTTGTGGCAGACCATTTTAAACAGGCGTATAAACGTTTTCATAATAAAGCAGAATAAAATTTTTATTTAAAGTAAACTCTAAACGTAACAAAATATAATAGGTAAATATCATGACAAAAAATGTGATCAAACAACTGCAAGAGCGTGGACTGATTGCTCAGCTTACTGATGAAAAAGCACTGGTAGAACTCATAGAACAACATCCCATTGCGCTTTATTGTGGTTTTGATCCTACTGCCGATAGTTTGCATCTTGGTCATTTAGTTCCTTTACTTTGTTTAAAACGCTTTCAATTAGCTGGCCATAAACCGATAGCTTTGGTCGGTGGCGCAACGGGTTTAATTGGTGACCCGAGTTTTAAAGCCGTTGAACGTAAACTCAATACAGAAGAAACAGTTGTTGAATGGAGTGAAAAAATTAAACAACAAGTATCACCATTTTTAGATTTTAATTGTGGTGAAAATGCCGCCATTGTTGCCAACAACTATGATTGGTTTAGTGGTATGAATGTGCTCACTTTTTTACGTGATGTTGGTAAGTATTTTTCAGTCAATGCTATGATTAATAAAGAATCAGTGAAGCAACGTATTGACCGCGATGAGCAAGGCATTTCATTTACTGAGTTTTCTTATAGTCTATTACAATCTTATGATTTTGCGTGCTTAAATAAATCTCACAGTGTCGTATTACAAATTGGTGGTTCAGATCAATGGGGAAATATTACCGCAGGTATTGATTTAACCCGCCGTTTACATCAAAAACAGGTATATGGCTTAACTGTGCCATTAATCACAAAATCTGACGGAACTAAATTTGGTAAAACAGAAAGTGGTGCTGTTTGGCTTGATCCGAAAAAGACTAGTCCATATAAATTCTATCAATTTTGGATTAATACGGCTGATGCTGATGTATATCGCTTCTTAAAATTCTTCACTTTCATGCCATTAAGTGAAATTGATGCACTGGAAGAAGAAGACAAAAATAGTGGCGTTGCACCAAGGGCTCAATATGTATTGGCAGAAGAAGTGACTCGATTAGTGCATGGTGAAGAGGGGCTAATTGCCGCGAAACGTATTACCGAAAGTCTTTTTTCAGGAAAATTAAGTGATTTATCGCAAGCTGATTTTGAACAGTTAGCGCAAGATGGTATGCCAACACTATCAATTGAAAGTGATGCTGATTTACAACAAGCAATCGTTAATGCACAGTTTGCACCTTCTCGAGGTCAGGCCAGAACCATGATAGAATCAAATGCCATTTCGGTAAATGGAGAACGTAACTCAACAATTGATTACCGTTTTACTGATAGCGATAAACTGTTTAATCGTTATACTTTACTGCGTCGTGGTAAAAAATATTACTGTTTGTTAATTTGGGGATAATCGAGTGAAAAATATTTTATCGATCCAGTCACATGTGGTATTTGGTCATGCTGGTAATAGTGCGGCTGTATTTCCTATGCGTCGTATTGGTGTAAATGTATGGCCTTTAAATACCGTACAATTTTCTAATCATACACAATATCAACAATGGACTGGAACGGTAATGCCAGCATCGCACTTAACTGAAATTGTTGATGGAATTAATCAAATTCATGAGTTAAAGCGGTGTGATGCAGTTTTAAGTGGATATATGGGTTCGCCAGAACAGGGCAATGCAATTATTGAGGTTGTTAAAAAGGTCAAAACGGTCAACCCAAATGCGATTTATTTTTGCGATCCTGTAATGGGACATCCTGAAAAAGGTTGTGTTGTTGCGCCTGGTGTTGCTGAGTTTTTATGTAATACCGCTTTATCTGTTGCTGATATGATGGCGCCTAACATTCTCGAATTAGAAGAGCTAAATGATAAACAACACATTAGTAATGTTGATGAAGCAGTTATTGCTTGCCGAAAAATTTGTAATAAAGGTCCTAAAGTTATTTTAGTCAAACATTTAAGCCGAGCAGGCTATAACAAAGATAATTTTGAAATGTTACTAGTTACACAACATGAAGCTTGGCATATAAGCCGTCCATTAGTTGATTTTGGTGTTAAACAACCGGTTGGTGTTGGTGATATGACAAGTGGATTATTTTTGGCGAATATATTACTTGGAAAATCGCTTGTTGAGGCATTAGAACATACCACTGCTGCGGTATATGCAGTGATGCTTGAAACTTTAAAACAACACGAATATGAATTACAATTAGTTGCAGCACAAAATGAAATTGAAAAACCAACTCATTGGTTTCGTGCAAAAAAAATTGATTAATTATTAAAATATGTGAAAATAAAACTAAATTGCGTTTAACAAAATAAATGAGGGGATAATGGATACTATATCATTAGGAGAAAAACTTTCAGATTTAAGGGAAAAAATGGGGTTAACTCAAGATGATATCGCCAATAAAATCCATGTCCGCAAAACGATTATTGAAGATATTGAAACCGGACAAATAATTACAACCCCCCTCGTATTTGTTAAAGGGTATATTCGTTCTTATGCTGAGCTTGTTGGTTTATCCGCTCAAGAGTATCAACCTTATATTGATCAGCTATCTCAGCAATATCTTTCACAACCAAAGAGTAATTACTCCTGTAATTATAAGCGTAAACGCGGAAAAGGACTCTGGTTTATGATTATTTTTGTCATTTTATGTGCATTAGGTATCACTCTATATTGTGTTAATAAAGCAAATAAAAGTAATTTTGTTGAAGTTAGCCATTATATTTCTCCCTCGACGTCTAACCATGTTAATAGTTAGCAAATTTTGTTATTCTCATACAGACTTTTGCTTTAAATCTTGTTAAGATTACTGGCTAGTTATTTTGTAATATAATTAGGCAGGTTATGAGTCATCAAGATTCACCGATTATTAGACGAGAATCTACAAGGATTTATGTTGGCAACGTACCTATAGGTGGTGGTGCGCCTATAGCAGTTCAATCGATGACCAATACTCGTACAACTGATGTTGCCAAAACAGTTGCTCAAATACAAGCACTTGAACGCGTAGGTGTTGATATTGTGCGAGTATCAGTTCCAACTATGGATGCAGCTGAAGCGTTTAAATATATTAAACAACAGGCTAAAGTTCCACTCATAGCTGATATTCATTTTGACTATCGTATTGCTTTAAAAGTTGCTGAATATGGTGTGGATTGTTTAAGAATTAATCCCGGTAATATTGGTAATGAAACCCGAATTCGCTCGGTTGTTGATTGTGCAAAAGATAAAAACATTCCGATAAGAATTGGTGTTAACTCGGGTTCTTTAGAAAAAGATATTCAAGAAAAATATGGCGAACCGACACCTCAAGCAATTGTTGAATCGGCGATGCGGCATGTGGATATACTCGACCGGCTTGGTTTTGAACAATTTAAAGTAAGCGTTAAAGCATCGGACGTTTTTACTGCGGTAGATGCTTATCGATTATTAGCGAAGCAAATTAAGCAACCCTTACATTTAGGTATAACTGAAGCGGGGGGCGTGCGTAGTGGTGCGGTAAAATCGGCAATAGGATTGGGGTTACTTCTATCGGAAGGTATTGGTGATACGCTTCGTGTATCGTTAGCAGCAGACCCGACTGAAGAAGTTAAAGTCGGATTTGATATTTTAAAATCGTTACGTATACGCGCAAGAGGCATCAATTTTATTGCATGCCCTACCTGTTCAAGACAAGAGTTTGATGTAATTAATACTGTAAATATATTAGAGCAACGATTAGAAGATATTATTACACCAATGGATGTCTCTATTATTGGATGTGTTGTCAATGGCCCTGGTGAGGCACTTGCGTCGACAATGGGCGTTGCTGGTGGACATAATAAAAGTGGCTTTTATGAAGATGGTGTGCGTATAGGTCGAATTGATAACGAAAAAATGATTGATGAATTAGAATCCAAAATTCGAGCCAAAGCCTCGATTTTGAAAAACCGAATTGTAGCAACTGAATTATAATTTTATTTAATAGCGAATAAACGAATGGCAGAGAAAAAAATCCAATCAATACGGGGAATGAATGATTTACTCCCAGCAGATAGTGCAAGTTGGCAACAGATAGAAAAAATTGTCAAAGGTGTTTTAAATAGCTATGGCTATAATGAAATAAGAACCCCCATTGTTGAAGATACAGCACTCTTCAAAAGAGCCGTAGGTGAAGTAACTGATATTGTTGAAAAAGAGATGTATACTTTCAACGATCGTAATGATGAAAGTATTACCTTACGTCCAGAAATAACGGCTGGTTGTGTACGTGCAGGTATTGAGCATGGGCTGTTTTATAACCAAGAACAGCGCCTTTGGTATTTAGGTCCTGCTTTTCGCTATGAAAAACCGCAAAAAGGACGATATCGTCAATTTCATCAATTTGGTGTTGAAGTATTTGGACTTGAAGGTCCCAATATTGACGCTGAACTGATATTGTTAACTGCACGCTTTTGGAAAGCCTTAGGTATTGAAAAACATACTTCTTTAGAATTAAATTCAATCGGTTCACTTGAGGCAAGAGCGAATTATCGAAAAGCTTTAGTTGACTTTCTTGAGCAACATAAAGATAAATTGGATGAAGACTGTTTACGTAGAATGTATACTAATCCACTAAGAGTCCTTGATTCAAAAAATCCAGTAGTACAAGAGTTGCTTAACCAAGCGCCAAAATTATTTGATTATTTAGATGACGATTCTAAGCAGCATTTTGAAGGCTTATGTCGATTGTTAGATAATGCAGGAATAAAATACAATATTAATCAAAGATTAGTTCGCGGCTTAGATTACTATAATCGTACTGTTTTTGAATGGGTAACAAGTAGTTTAGGTGCGCAAGGGACTGTTTGTGGTGGCGGTCGTTATGATGGACTGGTTAGCCAACTCGGTGGGCAACCTACGCCAGCAGTAGGATTTGCGATGGGGCTTGAACGTTTAGTATTATTAGTTCAGGCGGTAAATCCATCATTTACGCAAGAAAACGCGATTGATATCTATATGATTTCATCAGGCGATGAAAAAACGATTTCAGCGGCACAATGTATTGCAGAACAATTACGCGATGGATTACCTAACAAACGAATTGTGACTAATTATGGATCAAGTAATTTTAAGAAACAATTTGCGAAAGCAGATAAATTAGGTGCTAAAATAGCCGTCATTATTGGCGAAAATGAAATTGCAAACCAAACAGTTACGATTAAAAATTTGAAAACAGGTGAACAAATTGAAGTTGCAAAGGCCAACATTGTTCAAACTTGTTTAGCAATAGAATAAGGAAAATAGGAGAAAAAAGTGAGTCATCAATTAACGAGTGAAGAACAATTTTCGATGATAAAAGAATTTCTTGCTAAGACATGGAAAATTATTGTAGCAGTTATCGTAATTGGATTATTAGGCTTTTATGGATGGCGTTACTGGCAATCTTATAAAGTGAATCAATCGATAGAATCATCAGATCGATATGAGCAATTAATTAAAAAGTTAGATGAGACAAAATCCGATTCTGTCAATGAATTAGTTGCCTTTGCTAAAGATAATGATACTGTTTATAGTGTGTTTGCTAATTTACGTGCAGCTAAGTTTTATGTTGATGTATTAAAAGATTATGCTGGCGCGCAAACATTGCTAACTGATTCGCTGAAAAAGACTGATGCAGAACCGATAAAATCGCTCATTTATGTTCGTATTGCTCGCTTACAAAATCAGCAAGGTCAATATCAAGATAGCTTAAATTCGTTAACGAATATCACTGAAAAAAGTTGGGCGCCAATTGTTAACGATCTGCGTGGTGATATATTAGTCAAATTAGAGCGTTACAGTGATGCAGTTGATGCATATAATCTCGCTTTAACTTCGGGACCAACTAAAGAGTTAGAAACAAATATCAAAATGAAGTTAAATCAAGCTGAATATTTAAAAGCTAAACAACAAGTTGAACAAGAAGAACAAGCTAAAACTGAGCAGAAAGCTCAGACACAACAAGCAACAACAGAACAAAATAAAAATTAATTTATCCTGCTATAAGGGTCTTTAAAATGAAGTTATCAAAATGTTTTTTTACCGGTGTTTTAATGTTCTCACTTGCTGGATGCTCGTTATTTGGTGGTGAAGAAGATGTGGTTCAAATTTCACCATCACCGACAGTCAACAATCAATTTCCTATTCAACAAATTTGGCGAAATAGTACATCAGGTAATACGCAAATTTACTCTTTATTAGGGCCGATTAATTATGATAATGCTATTTATGTAGCGAGTCGTAGTGGTCAGGTAAAAGCCCTTGATTTATCAAGCGGTAATACGATTTGGGATATCAATTTATCACAAAGTACCTTATTTAGCAGTAAAACAGCTTTATTTTCTGGTGGCGTAAGTGCAGATGATAATTATGTATATGTAGGCAGTGAACGAGCAGTTGTTTATGCTTTAGAACGCAATAGTGGTAAAGTGGTTTGGGAAAAACCGGTGAAAGGTGAAGTCTTAGCGCGCCCTGTATCTTCAGAAGATAAATTAATCATACATACTGCTAACGGTGTACTACAAGGACTTAATCGTAACACTGGCGATGAATTATGGGATGTGTCTTTTGATGTTCCTGCTTTATCTTTAAGGGGGAATTCAACACCAACTATAGCTCATGGTGCTGCAATTGTCGGTGATGATAATGGACGTGTTGATGCTTACTTTATTAAAGATGGACAACTTATTTGGCAGCAGCGTATTTCGCAGCCAACAGGTTCAACTGAAATTGCAAAATTGAACGATGTTGATTCCACACCAGTTGTTGAAGGCAATCTTGTTTATGCTGTAGGGTATAATGGTAATGTTGCTGCATTAGATTTAAGTAATGGTCAAGTTGTATGGAAAAAACAAATTGGCTCAACGCACAGTTTTGCAGTTGATTCTCATCAACTATTTGTTGTTGATCAAGATGACAATATCCAAGCTATCACTAAAAATGGTGGGGCTGTCGATTGGACTCAATCCAGTCTTTTACATCGTCAATTAACCGATCCTGTTGTGTATCAAAATTATATTGTTGTGGGTGATTTTGAGGGTTATTTGTATTGGCTAAATAAAGACAATGGTGAAATTGTTGCTAAAACACAAGTAAGTAGTAGTGGATTAATCTCCCGACCATTAGTTGTGGACAATAAATTAATTGTCCAAGCAAAAAATGGTGATATTTACGCATTTACAAAAAATTAAGGTAATTAGATAAACATGATACCTGTAGTAGCACTAGTTGGTCGTCCGAATGTTGGAAAGTCGACTTTATTTAATCGCTTAACTCGGACTCGAGACGCCTTAGTCGCTGATTTTCCAGGATTAACTCGTGATCGTAAATATGGCCGAGCTGAGATCAAAGGTCATGAATATATCGTGATTGATACCGGCGGTATCGATGGCACAGAAGAAGGGGTTGAAAGCTTTATGGCTGAACAATCCCTACAAGCAATTGAAGAAGCCGATATTGTGCTTTTTCTGGTCGATGCTAGATCGGGTGTTATGCCTGCTGATCATGCTATTGCCAAGCATTTACGCTCACGTCAAAAAGCGACTTTTTTAGTTGCTAACAAAATTGATGGTATTGATGTCGATACTGCTGTTTCTGACTTTTATGGCTTAGGATTAGGTGAAATTCACCCCATCGCGGCTAGTCATGGTCGTGGCGTAACCTCATTAATCGAAACTGTCTTAGATCCAATTTTTCAATTTGAATCAGAAGAAGCAACTGAAGTTAGTGTTTACAATGAACTAGATGATTTACCTGAATCATACGATGATTTAAGTGATGAAACCGAATCATTGATTAATCAGCCAATTAAAGTAGCTATTGTTGGTCGTCCAAATGTTGGTAAGTCAACACTAACAAATCGTATTCTAGGTGAAGACCGCGTTGTCGTGTATGACATGCCCGGCACCACTCGTGATAGTATTTATATCCCTATGACCCGTGATGAGCGCGAATATGTTGTGATAGATACTGCTGGTGTTCGTAAGCGTGGCAAGGTGACAGAAACCGTTGAAAAATTTTCTGTTATTAAAACACTACAAGCTATTGAAGATGCCAATGTTGTGATTTTAGTCATTGATGCTAGAGAGGGTATATCTGATCAGGATTTATCACTCCTTGGCTTTATTATTAATAGTGGGCGCTCACTTGTTATTGCGGTGAATAAATGGGATGGCTTATCGCAAGATATTAAAGAACAAGTGAAAACTACGCTAGATGATAGACTGGATTTTATCGATTTTGCACGTGTTCATTTTATTTCTGCTCTCCATGGCAGTGGTGTTGGCAACTTGTTTGATTCAATTCAAGAAGCCTATGATTGTGCAACACGACGAGTTAACACTGCATTATTAACTAAAATTATGCAGATGGCTCAAGATGATCATCAACCACCTTTAGTTAAAGGGCGCAGAGTTAAATTAAAATATGCTCATGCGGGAGGATATAATCCACCGATCGTTGTGATTCATGGTAATCAAGTTGAAGAGTTACCTGATTCATATAAGCGCTACTTGATGAATTATTTTAGACGCTCATTGAAAATTATGGGATCACCTATTCGTATTCAATTTAAAGAAGGTGCTAATCCATTTGAAGGCAGAAAAAATAGTTTAACCGCATCTCAACAACGTAAACGCCGTCGATTGATGAAACATGTTAGGGGGCGAAAGTAGTTTATGTCAGAGCAAGTTAGTATAGATGGTAAAGAGGGTTTTTGTCCTAAATGCCATTGTAAAATGCAAGTTGTTTCACCTCAACACTATGTCTGTTCTCATTGTAAGCAGCACTACCTTGAACAATACATTTGTCCCATTTGTCAGCAAAATGCTCAAATGATTAAAGGTTGTGGTGCAATTAATTATATTTGTCATACTGATGGTTTAATTGCTAGCAGTAAGGTGATATTTCACTATTTACCAGAGTAAAAAGACTTTATCTATATTAGAGTCATAAGAGGTTATTTTATGCGAATTATTTTATTAGGTGCGCCAGGCGCTGGAAAAGGCACTCAAGCACAATTTATTATGCAAAAATATGGTATTCCCCAAATTTCAACAGGGGATATGTTACGTGCAGCAGTTAAATCGGGTAGTCCACTTGGTTTGCAGGCTAAAGAACTAATGGATGCCGGTAAGCTTGTTACTGATGAGCTGGTGATTGCGTTAGTTAAAGAGCGTATTGCGCAAAGTGATTGTGCTAATGGTTTTTTACTAGATGGTTTTCCTCGCACAGTACCGCAAGCTGATGCAATGAAAGCGGCAGATATTGACATAGATTATGTGCTTGAGTTCGATGTTCCTGATTCAGTAATCATTGACCGTATGAGTGGCAGACGTATTCATGCACCGTCAGGACGGGTTTATCATGTTCGCCATAATCCACCAAAAGTTGAGAATATTGACGATGTTACTGGTGAACCATTAACTATTCGTAAAGATGATCACGAAGATATCGTGCGTAAACGTCTTGTTGAATATCATCAATTAACTAAACCTTTAGTGAGTTATTATCAGCATGAAGCTAAACAAGGTCATACGCAATATTTCCGTATTGATGGAACGCAACCTGTGGCAGAGGTCACTAAAGAGTTAGCTAAAATTTTAGGATAATTACGAGTTAACTAAAAGAGCAAGAAGTTAATTTTATCTTGCTCTTTTTGACATTATTTTGCAGCGTTAAGCGCTTGTTCTAAATCGGCAATAATATCATCGATATGTTCTATTCCGATAGATAATCTCACCATTTCTTGACTTACTCCGGCTTTTTGTAATTCTTCATCATTAAGTTGACGATGAGTTGTTGACGCTGGATGACAAGCAAGTGAACGTGTATCACCAATATTAACTAAACGCAGAATTAGCTTTAAAGCATCAATAAACTTAGCCCCAGCTTGTATGCCGCCTTTTATACCAAAAGATAAAATTCCAGCCGGCAACCCCTTATCCATCTGTTTAACCGCTAAGTAATGCTCAGGGTGAGTATCAAGACCGGCATAGTTAACCCAACTTACTTGTGGATGAGATGCTAAATATCTAGCGACTTTTAAGGTGTTTTGACAGTGACGTTCAATACGTAAAGATAATGTTTCAAGCCCTTGCAGTAATAAAAAAGTATTAAATGGTGAAAGTGCCGCTCCCATATTACGCAATGGAATAACTCGACAGCGCGCAATATAAGCAGCATCGCCAAAAGTTTCAGTATATGAAACACCATGATAAGAGGGATCGGGTTGATTTAACATTGGATATTTTTCCGGATATTTTTTCCATGGAAATTTACCGGAATCGACAATCATGCCACCTAAACTATTGCCGTGGCCGCCAATATATTTAGTTAATGAATGCACTACAATGTCGGCACCAAACTCAAAAGGACGACAAAGTGCTGGACTTGCTACAGTGTTATCGACAATTAAAGGAATGCCATGCCGATGAGCGATCTCCGCAAGCGCCGATAAATCAACAATATTTCCGGCTGGATTACCAATACTTTCACAATATAACGCTTTGGTTTTATCATCAATTTGTTGTTCGATAGCTTGAAGGTTATCATGCGGTGCAAACTTGGTTGTAATGCCGAAGTTAGGTAGTGTGTGAGCAAATAAATTATACGTTCCGCCATATAATTTGGAAACCGAAACAATATTTTCACCGGCAAATGTAATAGCTTGAATTGCATAAGTAATTGCGGCCATACCTGAGGCGACAGCCAATGCACCTATTCCTCCTTCGAGAGCAGCTATGCGCGCTTCCAGTACAGCATTGGTTGGGTTAGTAATACGTGTGTAAATATTGCCAGCGACTTTTAAATCAAAAAGATCAGCGCCATGTTGAGTATCATCAAAAGCATATGATGTTGTTTGATAAATGGGGACAGCAACGGAATGGGTGGTTGGTTCTGGACTATAGCCTGTGTGTAGAGCAATTGTTTCTGGTTTCATGTTAGAGCCTCATAATTATAATAATATAACAACAAGGCTCTATTTTGCGCAAAAAATCCTGAAAAGGTAAAGTGTTATAATACCATTCTTACGATATCAATATCACCTAACTCTTTATATAGATTCTCAATTTGATCAATGTGCGTTGCATTAATTGTAATTGAAACCGAATGATAATTACCTTTGCTACTTGGTTTAACTGAAGGTGTATAATCACCCGGCGCATGTTTTTGAATGACTGTCACCACTTTGTCAACTAATTCAGGTTTTGCTTCTCCCATTACTTTATACGTGAAAGAGCATGGAAATTCTAATAATTCATTTAATTTTGTTTTCTGTTGCATAATTTGATTTCTCAGTTAATCGGTATTTTTAATTACTAGTGTAATCTACTTTTTCCTATATATAGGCATTTTATGATTCTTCAAGTAACAAAAAATAAACATCGCTTTTTAAAGGCTCTAATTTGATCTATGATAATGAAATTCTATTATGACTTATAAAACATATCTTAACTATCAATCATAAGGCCATACAGCATGTTATCTCAGTCCAACAATAAAGAACCCTTTGGTACATTATTAGGTTATGCACCGGGCGGCGTTGCCATTTATTCTTCAGATTATGAAACATTAGATCCCGAACAATACCCTGATGATGCATCCTTTCGTAGTTATTCAGGATACGAATATATGGGCTATAAGTGGCAATGTGTCGAATTTGCAAGGCGTTTTTTGTTTTTGAATTATGGGATTGTTTTCACTGATGTTGGTATGGCTCACGAAATATTTTCACTACGCTTTTTAAGGCAAGTGGTTAATGAAGCTATTTTACCTTTACAAGCTTTTGCTAATGGTAGTAAAAAAATACCCGAAGCAGGCTCATTATTAATCTGGGATGATGGTGGCGTATTTGATAGAACGGGGCATGTTGCAGTTATTACCGAAGTATTTGATGACAAAATTAGAATAGCTGAACAAAATGTGATACATACGCGTTTACCTATTGGTCAACAATGGACGCGTGAACTTAAGATGACAGTAACAAATGAAGGTTATTTATTACACGATACCTTTGATGATACGAAAATTTTAGGTTGGATGATTCAAACAGATAAAACTGAACATAGTTTACCGCAACCTGAAGTAGCAAAACCCTTACTACAAATTCATAGTGCTCATATAACGAATAAAGAACAATTTGAAAAAAAATGGCTTGATGAGTCAGATCCTTTAGAAAGCACCTATGTGTTAGCCGCAGGCCATGCAATTAGTCATGATGATCATTATCGTTACTTCACTATTTCAGAAAGTGCTGAACAAGAATTAATCCGTGCGACGAATGAATTACATTTGATGTATTTGCATGCAACGGATAAAGTGCTAAAAGACGATCATTTATTAAATAATTTTAATATTCCAGAAATACTTTGGCCAAGATTAAGGCTTTCATGGCAACAGCGCCGCTATCAAATGATAACAGGTCGTTTAGATTTTTGTATGGATGAGCGCGGTTTAAAAGTCTATGAATACAATGCAGATTCTGCATCTTGTCATACAGAAGCCGGGCAAATTTTGGAAAAATGGGCGGTACAAGCTGAACTCAATATTGGTACTAATCCAAGTGCAGGGTTACTCAATTCGCTTGCTAACTGTTGGAAGCATAGTGATGCTCAAGCTTTTGTACACATCATGCAAGACAATGATAGTGAGGAAAATTATCACGCTTTGTTTATGCAAAAAGCTCTGACTTTAGCTGGTTTTAAAAGCAAAATATTACGTGGCTTAACTGGTTTAAAATGGGATAAGCAAGGGCAATTAGTTGATGATGAAAACAGGCAGGTCACTTGTGTATGGAAAACATGGGCATGGGAAACAGTATTAGAGCAGCTGCGACAAGAAAGTGAGGCGCAAGTTGCTGGCTTACCGATTCGTACTTGGCATCCTGAAAATGCGGTCCGATTAATTGACGTGCTTTTAAGACCTGAAGTCTCGGTTTTTGAGCCTTTATGGACAGTAATACCAAGTAATAAAGCGATTTTACCGGTGCTATGGTCATTGTTTCCTAATCATCGTTATTTATTAGAATCAACGTTTGAACTTAATGCAGATCTTATCAAAAAAGGGTATGCCATTAAACCTATTGCCGGTCGACGCGGTAGTGATATTGAATTAGTCAGTAGTCAAGAACAAACACTAGGCAAAACGGTTGGTCAATTTGCTAAGCAAGAAAATATTTACCAAGAGCTTTGGTGTTTACCTAAGGTCGATGATCGATATTTACAAGTTTGTACTTTCACTGTTGGAGGTCATTATGGTGGCGCGTGTTTACGTTCAGATCCCACTTTGGTGATAAAAGGTGAAAGTGATATGCAACCACTACGTGTATTAACTGATGAGCAATTTATGAAATAATTTCTTTGTAAAGAATTTTCAGGTTATAGTTATACCAGATGTAACAAGAATAGACATATTTTAGATAGGTAAATGACTATCACTTGATTAACTTATTTTTAATAAGTTCTCATTGTTATTGACTAACCCTAGTCGACTAAAAAAATTCGATGAAAAACTTACACTATCATGTAGTGTGGTTATGTTTATAATTAGGTTTTTGTTGAAATTGATTGAGTTACATAAATATAATTAAAATAATGGGATAAAAAGGAATATATGGTAAATACATTACTTCGAAGTGGTGATATTAAAGATTTCAAAATGCTTGGGCATGATGGGAAAGCCGCTTATCTTGTTGCGGCGCAAATCCGTGAAATGTTTAGAATTAAATTAGGTAAACAATATGCCGATTGTTTAGCTATACCACAACGTAATGATCAAGGTAATATTATTGATTGGTACATTCCTTTTGAATCAGATCAACCTGATGGGCAATATGATATTGTACCTTGGACATCAGCGAGCGAATCAGAGCAAGAATCAGCTTTGATTTTACTCAAAGAGTTTGAACACAAAGTATTGAATTTTGGTAAACAGTTAGCAAGCAACCCTAATTTAGAAGGCGATCAACTGCTTTTTAGTCGCTTGATTTATGATCCCAACAATAAGAGTGATGACCTAGAACCCAATTTGATGGCAATTCGATTTCCAAGTAATCAATTTGTCTATATTGTTAACGGTAAACCTGTTATTACTTTTTGGGGATTTGTTTATCCGCAAACTGCGCAAGTCAATTCACCATTTTATTGTTTAGAATCATTCAAACAACCAACTCCATCAGCCACTCATACATTTACTGAGCCGGCCACTATTAACAAACCATGGTGGAAACGCTGGTGGCTCTGGTTACTTGCATTACTGCCTCTATTATTACTTTTATTGGCGATTTTTTGGCTTCGAGGCTGTTGGCAATCCCCTGTAGTATCGATTAATGCTGATTTAGGTAGAGATAATCATGTTTCTTCTTCTACTGTTACCGATGAAAAGCTGGAACAAGATAAAAAAGATCCTGAACCTACTGATAAAGTAATCGATAGAAACATTAAAGTGGTTAACGGAGTAACAACCAACGGTCATGATATTATTGATGCCAATGGTACCCGAGTGAATGGTGATGTTGTAGCTAACACCGTTAATCCTGTTGATTCCGCTACATTACCTAATGATGTTAAAGATGATAATAGTCTTAACCAAAACTCAGACACGTTAAATAAAGATGAGCAGGTTAATCATTCAGAAAAAGATAAAGTTGATAATCAAAATAATAACGATGATAAGTCGCCGACTAATGAACCTGATAAAAAAGATGAAAATAGCAAAGGATCAATTCCTCCCGATTTAGATGATGGTAAGCAAACAGGCACAGGAACTAACCCAGATCAAACTAATAATTTAGCTTTATCTCAAGATCAACTTAAACAAGGATCAACTAAATTTTTAGATGGTCAATGGTCTGTTGGAGGCGGTATTCAAGATAAAGCTACAGGCAAACCATTACAATTGAGTTATGACTTTAATGAAGGTAATGGTCAAGTTACCGTAACACGTAGTGATGGTGTTAAGTGTGTAGGTAAAGTAGAGAGCGGTATTAACAAGTCGAATTTAAATATTGCCAGCAATACTGAAGCAATATGTAGTGACAATAGTAAATATCAATTACCAAAAATTCAATGTACGCCTGGTAAAAACAATCAAGCTGATTGCCAAGGGGTTTATGATAACGGGAAAACATTCCCAATTACTATGAAAAAACAATAAGGTAGTATATGCTTCCAGAATTACGCAATTATGGTCAAGAAGTCACACTTATTATGAATAGTGGTATTCAGTTTCTTGATTTTGCACTTAAGATAGATTGGAAAGATAATCAATGGCGCAGTAAATTAAATGGTTATTTTATTGACCCATCTGAAAGCGGGGCATTAATAAGACTGATTGAGAATGCCGAGAGTGGTAAATTTTTTGCGCCAGATGATTTATCTTTTGCGGTTAAACCAACACAAGAAATAAGTGTTGAGCAATCACTAAAATTATATGATGGGATTTGGTTGCCAATTCCTGTCTTAAGATCGATTCCTCCAGAACGTTTTGATAAAGGACCGCATAATTGGAGCCGCGTGCGAATTGTCAGTATCCCTGAGGGTGAAGATCCTGATGGTAATACCCATCGCATCACCTTTGCATTTGATACTAAAATTTTCACCAATATGCAAGATGTGATCTATTTAGCGCCTACCGAAAATGATGTTAAAACTGGAGCAGTATTTAGTTTGGCACATCGTTCAGATCACGTTTCATGGTATTTAGAACTTAAATGGGTAACAAGCTGGCTAATTGATTTGTTTCAAGAGCTAGCGCCTCAAACTGATCGTTTAAAAATACATAAAGATGATATTAATACAGAAATTAATAATAAAGCTTATTATGGACACTATCTAAATATCATCAATTTACTTGCTGATTCATTACAATTACCAACTATTAAGATTGTATCAAATGCTAAAGATGATGTGATTAAATCAATACCCGTTGATATGATTCTTGATGTGGGTAATTCACGCACTTGTGGAATATTGATTGAAGATCATGTGCAAGATAAAGATAGCTTAAATCGTCGTTATGAGCTTGAGATTCGTGATTTAGGTCAGCCTGAGCATATCTATAATGAACCTTTCGAAAGCCGTGTTGAATTTGCGCAAACTTTTTTTGGTAAGGAACATTTTTCGTTACAAAGTGGAAGACGAGACACATTCCGTTGGCCAAGTATTGTTCGTGTTGGGACTGAGGCAAGCCGTTTAGCTAGTCAACGAGAAGGCAATGAAGGTGCTACTGGCCTTTCTAGCCCTAAACGCTATTTATGGGATCAAGATAAATATGAGCAAGGTTGGCGTTTTAATTCCCATTATGTAAAAAGTGATCATGAACCCTTTGCCACCGCTGAACCATTTTCGAGTTTAATTAACGAATATGGTGAAGCACTACATATTTTAAGCAATGATATTGAGGAAGAGTTTGATCGCAAAATGCCGGTTTTTCATCCAAAATATTCGCGAAGTTCGTTAATGACATTCATGCTCTGTGAAGTTTTGATGCATGCATTAATGCAGATGAATAGCGTTGCGCAACGTAATAAACTCGAACACGCTAAAACGCCGCGTAACCTACGTTCTATTATTTTGACTATTCCACCTGCAATGCCAAAACCAGAACAAGCCATTTTTAAAAGTTGTGTATACCAAGCTATTGGACTTGTATGGAAAAGTCTTGGTTGGGATAGTTCTGATGATAATATTGATTTTAATAATCCAGAACAATTAAAAAGTATTTGGCCAAACATCCCTGAAGTTTATATTCAATGGGATGAAGCAACTTGTGGACAAGTTGTATATTTATTTAACGAAACACAAAATAATTACAATGGACGCAGTGAAGAATTTATTGCATCAATGGTACGTCCAGATAAAACCAATAAACAAAAGCTCACAATTGCAACAGTAGATATTGGTGGTGGTACTACTGATTTAGTCATAAATGATTATGAGCTTGATTACGGTACCAGCAAGCAAATCAATAGCAGTAATGCTTATATTGTTCCAATTCAACGTTTTCGTGATGGCTTTAAAGTGGCGGGCGATGATATTTTACTTGATATTATTCAAGACACTGTACTCACAGCTTTGACTAATGGCTTAAAACAAGCTGGGCTTACTGATCCTAATCCAATTTTATCAGCAATTATTGGTTCTCAGCAGCTTTCTATTCAAGATGCGGTATTACGTCAACAATTAACTTTACAGTTATTTACGCCATTAGGTTTGCAAGTACTAAAAAGGTATGAGCTTTATGATCCGCTGCATGCCGAGCAACATGTGTATAATGCTACTTTTAGGGAGCTATTACAGCATAATGTCATGACTGATCATGTGCTTAATTTTATTAATGAACCGATTCGGCGAGCACTGAATAATCCTACTTTTTCAGTATTGGACTTAAATATTGAGATTAATCTTAAACGAATTCATTATTTATTTATACGTGGTGATTATTACAATATTTGTAAAACGTTTGACGCGCTGTCTGAAATCATTAGTTGTTATCAATGTGATGTATTATTGTTAACCGGTCGCCCGTCACGTTTACCTGGTGTACAAAGTTATTTTCGATCGCGCTTGTCAATTCCAGCCGGAAGAATCTTACCATTACATGGTTATTATACTGGCGGTTGGTATCCATTCCATAAACAAGAACGTATTGACGATCCTAAAACAACAGCGGCTGTTGGAGCTATGTTATGCTTTTTAAGTAAAAATTTACGTTTACCTAATTTTTATTTTAGATCATCAAATATCGATTTATATTCTACAGTTAAATATATTGGTCTTTTAGATAATCTTAATATGATAAAAAAGGAAAATGTTTATTACCGAGATATTGATTTAGATGATCCTGATTATGACTTTCCCGATACCTCTTTTGAGATCCGTGGCACCACACGGCTCGGTTTCAAGCAATTAGAAATCGAACGTTGGCCGGCGTCACCAATTTATATTTTAACTATAGAAAACAGTGAAGTGGCTAAACGCTTGAGTACTGAAGGTGTGGTATTAGAAGTGACATTAGGCATAAAAAGTCGACAAAAAACCATTGAGAATTTTTATATTAAAGATGTTAAAGCCTCTGATGGGCGTGCTTGTAATAAAAATCAGGATATCAAATTGAACCTAAATACAATGGTTAATTCTGGATTAATAAGTACACAATATTGGCTTGATAGTGGAATGATAAAACGATGAATAATTTAAATGAACAACTTCCTAAATCTTGGGATCAAGTGTATCAAGCGTCAGCACAAGCGATTGAATGGGTGAAACAGACTCGTGATTCATCCAAACGATTGAATAGCGAGGCTGATAACTTAATTCTTGATCTTCGTCGTTTACGTAATACAGCCAAAAGATTGGGTGATGTCTCAAGTAAATCTGTGGCGGTCGGTTTTTTTGGATTATCGCAAGCGGGTAAATCTTATCTTATCTCGGCATTAGCTGCCGGTGAAAACGGTAAACTTGAAACAGTTGTTGACAATCAAGTGTTAGACTTTATTGAACATGTTAATCCTGTTGGAAGTGGTAAAGAAGCAACTGGACTGGTTACCCGTTTTAGTCGTATAGCCAAAGGGGGAATAGCCAACTACCCATTAGAATTAAGATTATTTCAAGAGATTGAAATTGTAAAAATTCTAATTAATGCTTATTTTAAAGATTTTGATCAACAAAAAATCACGAATAAAATCGAATTCTCTTCATTGAAACAGCTGCTTCTACAGCTTGAAGGCAAGAAGCAAACTGAGCGCACTAGTGGGATAACCGAAGACGATATTGTTGATCTTTATGATTATCTTTCCGAAAATTTTGGCAATGCTTTAGAAGGATTGAAAGGCGGCTATTGGGAAAAGGCGATGCAATTACTCCCCTATCTTTCAATACTTGATCGAGGTGAACTTTTTTCGGTGTTATGGGGTGGCATAAACGAATTGACTGTGGCTTATACCCAACTCGCCACAACGTTAAGCAGCTTAAACCATGTTGATACTGTTTATGCTCCACTATCAGTATTAGTGAAAGATAAAGATGGTGTTAAATCGCAAATTGATAGCATTATGAATGTCGATATTCTTGAACGATTAAATACCGATCGCGATACTCAAGTCACTATTACGCCACTAAATGGTGAGCCAACTACAATATCTATCGCTCAATTAGCATTTTTGACTGCTGAGCTGATTTTTCCTTTAGTCAATCCAACACGGGTTACTACTTTTGAAAAAGTTGATTTGCTTGATTTTCCTGGGTATCGCGGCCGTTTGAATTTGATTTCTGTCTCTGATGTTAAAGAAGGTAACCCGATTGCTCAGCTTTTATTGCGAGGTAAAGTGGCTTATCTTTTTGAAAAATATACTGATAATCAAGAAATGAACGTACTGGTTGTCTGTACGCCATCAGACAAACAGTCTGATGTTAACGATGTCGGCCCCGTGCTTGAACGTTGGATTGATAAAACCCAAGGTGAGACAGCTGAAAAAAGAGCAACAAAAAAAGCAGGATTATTATGGGCGATTACCATGTTTGATAAACGTATTGGTAGCTCATTAATACTTTCAGAAGATAATCTCAAAAATAGCTGGGGTAAAGGTGGGTTACTACAACAAACTATTTTAGAGCGCTTTGGTAATTATGATTGGTTAACAAATTGGTCAAATGGTCATAAATTCAATAATGTTTTTTTAGTGCGAAAACCCGGTTTTGATGTGCCGTTTTTAAACGTTGATGCCACTTCCAATCGTGAATTATCTTATAACGAAAGTTATCAACAAAAAATGTTGCTATTGAGAAAAACATTTATTGAAAATCCTGATATTGAGCAATATGTTAATCAACCGGCTAATGCGTGGGATGCTATGTTGCAGCTAAATGATGGTGGGATTGAACGCATTAGCCAATATTTAGAACAAGTTGCCATTACTGAAGTTAAGCAACAGCGTATTTTAGAACAGCTTAATGAAAAAATTGATTATATTATAAATATGCGTTTTGATACTTGGTATCATGCTGATAGTGATGAAGAACTAAGTAAGAAAAAACAGATTATTACTGATGTAGTGAAAGAACTACAAGGGAAAGCATTATTACTTGGCGAATTACTCAAAACTTTAGAACTGCCAGATCAAACTATCCGTGCGCTTTATCATACGAGTAATATTGATACTGAAACAACTCAAGATACTCATAATGTGCATGCAAATAGTGATGATTTATCAACTGATTTTGGCTTAAATACTGATTTTGAGTTATTTTCTGATGCAACCTTTTCGTCTGAAGTGACGCTTACATCTTCGTTACCTACCGAGTCAAAATTAGCCAAAACAGTTTTTACCGCTTGGTTGGATTATTTAAGAAATATGGTATTAGATAAACATGTTTTGCAGTTCTTTGGTTTACATCAGAAATCGTTATCTTTTATCGTCGAAGAGTTAATCACAGCTGCAAATCGTTTAAAGCTTGAGGCAAATTTAACTGATCGCATTTTAAATAATGAAAATACGGGTAGTAAACGTGATGATCTTGAGTCAAGACAAGTGAGCACCATTCATACTTTATTAGCAGATTTTATTGCTTGGCTTGGTTTTGTTCAGGGACAAGCTGTTGATATACCAATGAGCCGGGTGAATCAAGGTAAACCTATTTTTTCTTCACCGGTAGCTGAATTTACGCATCAGCAATCCCATCCATTGCCTATATTAGATGAGAAAACTAAAAATTATTCTCAGTATGCAATATTCGATTGGTTTATTGCATTTGCGATGCTTGCTCAAGAAAACATTGGACATCATGCTGGGCGTGAAATCAGTCAAGAACAAAATAGTCGCCTGGGCGAGATTTTGGCTAGTTTTAAGCAAGCTTATATAAATTAATGTTATAACAATAAGATTGAAAAATTAACTAAAAATAATATTAGATCTTCCTGATTTTAAATGAAAGTTTTGTTATTGATTACTGAATGACAAAATAGCTTGGTGATTAGGAGGCGAAATAGAGGGTACTATGGCATTAAGAATTGAATTAGAAGGTTATAAACCTGGAATTGCGAAGTTTTCGGCAAAAAAGTGGAATGGTAGTGCCGATATCGATATGCTTATACAGCGTAATCAAGATGGTTATTATTTATCTGGTTTGCAACAATGGGGACCCGAAAAGTGTTGGCATTCAATAGCCGATTTGTCAGTAGATAATCAACAAATTAGTGGTTATGTGAGTGAATGGTTAGTTGATTCGTTATTATCTCAGGACAATACCAAACGATTTCTAATACAGTTACGCGACAAACAAAACCAACGTTATATTGATGGTGGTGTTGTTAGTATTGCCGAAGATGTACTTGCTTCAACAGCATTAAATGTTGTTCAACCGCCATTAGATAATCCATCGGTTGAAACCAAATCACTTACCGAACTTGTTGAACTACCTGAAGAGCCTGAACAAACCCCCAACATTGAGACGCAAAATGATGACCTTATTGAGCCGGTTAAACTTGACGTCGAAACAGTAATTGAACCAGAGATTGCTCAGACTCCTCAGTTAAAAAAATCGAAGAGTAAATTAGGCTTGGTTATCACCATTATCATTGTTCTATTGATTTTAGCTGGTCTTGGCCTAGCTGCATGGTATTTTTTAGTGTTTCAAAAAACACAACCTGTCGAACCTACAGCTCAAGTTAATGCGCAATGCAGTTTAAATAATACCACAACTGACGATCTGGCTTTTATTCAACAGTGTTTACAAACCAAGCCTGATACTCAGGCAATTATCCAGTTAATTAATGATGCAAAAAAGGCGGATAAATGTAATATTGCTCAGCGTCTATATGCAAATCAAGCCCAGCAAAATGGTCAGATTGCTTTCCTTTATGCTAAAGAGTATGACGAAAAATTTTATCAAGCAAATAATTGTTTTAAAGCAGATAAAGGTACAGCAAGTTATTGGTATGAAACTGCGTTAGACCGTGATCCGAATAATACATTAGCTAAAGAACGATTAGACGAGTTACAAAAATAATGGGGAACACAGGTATGAAAAAAATAGCCGTTTCAAAATTAGTTATCAGTCTAACGCTTGCCTGTATGCCGTTGATAAGTTTAGCTGCTGAACCACTAAAACAAGAGGGTAAAACAACACTTTATCAACGAGTGCTAAGTACCCCAACTTGTGAATTGAAAAAAAATATTACGGATCCAACAGGCGCTACATTACCTGCTTTTTCTCGGTATTATGTGTATGAACGAAAAACAGATAATAATCAAGAGTGGCTTAGTATTGGACCTGATTCATATGGTAATACTGTAGGTTGGATAAATAATTCCTGTGCAATAGCATGGAATATGCAAATGACATTGGTTTTTACCAATCCAGTTGATCGTGATCCTCTATTATTTTTTAAAGATAAAGCGGCTTTAACCAAAATTGTAGATTCAGATCAGCCCGAAACTTTGTTAAAACCCATTCGAGACTCACTAAACGCTGATAAAGCAACGCCTGAAATTGTGGCGCAAGAGCCGAAAGCGTATATTGATTTTAAAACAAACTTTTATTTATTACCTATTTTACAAGGTGAAGAGGTGATGAATGGTAAAGGTTTTTATGAGCGAGTTTTAGAAGTCGCTTCAGTGAGTAAACAAGATAAATTGGTTAAAAATAACACTAATTCTAACTCCACTAATAACCAAAGCTCGGATGATAATACGGCCAATCAAGTTGTACCATTTAAAGCTGCAATTGTTTTTGTCATTGATTCAACCATATCAATGGATCCTTATATTTCAAGAACCAAAGAGGCAGTTGAACGTGTTTATCAACATATTGAAAAGGAACACTTACAAAATCAGGTTAAATTTGGTTTAGTATCGTTCCGTTCTAGTTTAAAAGCGTCTGATAAATTGGAGTTTGTTTCTAAAATTTTTGTTGATCCTAATAAAGTTCAAAATAAAGAAGAGTTCATGAAATTAAGTGCTTCACTCAAGCAAGCGACTGTTTCAACTTCTTATTTTGCAGAAGATTCTTATGCAGGTGTTGCACAAGCGCTAAATGATATCAATTGGAATAGTTTTGGCGCGCGATATATGATTTTAATTACTGATGCTAGTGCCATTCCTGGTGACGATAAACTGTCTAGCACCGGTATGGATGCTGCACAATTAAGGCTTGAAGCTCAGCATAAAGGTGTTGCTATTTATGCACTGCATTTAAAAACACCAAGTGGTGAAAAAGATCATCAAGTCGCTGCCGCGCAATATTCTGATTTAACCTACAATGATTTTATTCATAAATCACTTTATTACCCTGTTAATGCTGGTGATGTTCAAGAATTTGGTAAGAAAGTTGATTTATTAGCTGATGCGTTGTCTGAACAAGTGAAATTAGCATATAAAGGTGAAGCATCTGTAGGTAATGCACTTAATGCTAAAGATGATGATTCGGATATGCTAAAAGATGCATTATTATTGAGTAAAGCAATGCAGCTTGCTTATTTAGGTGATACCAATGGAACGAAAGCCCCTTCAGTTTTTAAAGCGTGGATTGCGGATAAAGATTTTGTTAAACCAACAATACCAACAGCAGAGCCTCGGATTTTATTAACTAAGTCGCAATTGAGTGACTTAAGTGATGTGGTTAGTAAAATTGCTAATGCAGCTAATGATGGATTGATTTCTTCTGATGATATGTTTTCACAATTACGTTCTGTTGCCGCAGCTATGGGGCAAGATCCAAGTAAACTAAAATCAGATTCAGTTACCAAAATTGCTGATTTAGGTTTGCTTGGCGAATATTTGGATAATATTCCTTATAAAAGTGATGTTACTGGACTGGATCAAGATACTTGGAAAAGCATGAGTGGACTTGAACAAGAAAAATTTATTCGTAATCTTAATAGCAAAATTCGTTATTATCAGAAATGTAATGCCGATGTTGATCGTTGGATTTCATTAGCTGAAGGTAGTGATCCTCGTGATAATGTTTACCCTATCCCATTAGAAATGTTACCGTAAAGCTCATGTTAACAATAAAGCAATTAGCCATCTCTCGCTCTACAGGCAAATCTTTTTTCAACGTTTGCCTGCCAGAGCTATCATTAAACGCAGGGCAAGTTGTCGTGATACAAGGCGATAGCGGATCGGGTAAAAGTACGTTGCTTGAAATGATTGGCATGATTTTAAAACCTGATGAGCTGGATTGTTATAAATTAGTTTTAGATAATAGCGATATTGATATAGCTAAATTAATTCACCGTAATGATATCGATGAGTTAGCGATTATTCGTGCTCGTTATTTAGGATTTATGTTACAAACTGGTGGTTTACTGCCGTTTTTGACTATTCGGGAAAATATTGTATTACCGCTTAAATTACTTCAGCTACCCGTTGATATGTCAAGATTCGATTATTTAGTCGACAATCTTAACATTGCACATTTACTCAGTAAATATCCTAAGCAGTTATCAATTGGTGAAAGGCAACGAGCATCGTTTATTCGTTCGATTATTCATAAACCAGCACTATTACTCGCTGATGAACCGACTTCAGCGTTAGATCCATATAACGCCAATTTACTGTTTGATTTGATTATTGAACAGGCAAAACAAGATAATATTGCCGCGATGATTGTTACGCATGATTGGCAACGTATTGCAAGTAAAGGCTTATTTACTTTATCGGCCAAATTAAACTCTCCACAATCATCAGTTTTTTTACCATTACAAAGCAAGGTATGCGTCGATGAGTAAAATGATATTAAAATGGTTGCTAATCATACGGTTATCATTGTCTGATTTATGGTACGACAAAAAAGTCTCATTTTGTATTATCGCATCGGTCATATCGGTCATTACACCATTATTGTTATTGTTCAGCTTAAAATATGGCGTAGTTTCGCAGCTACGGCAGCAACTACTTAATGATCCACAAAATTTAGAGATAAAGATTGTGGGTAATTTAAATCTGGATGATGCCATGTTTGACTGGATAAAAAAACAACCTGAAACTGGCTTTGTGATTCCTTTAACGCGTTCGCTTAATACTCAAGCCGATCTAGTCAAAGATTCAAGCCACTTTGTGAGCAGTGCTGAAATTATTCCTACAGCGAGTGGCGATCCGCTTACACAGGATTTGCCTTCTATTAATGATAAAACTCAAATTTTATTAAGTGCATTATCAGCGGAAAAATTGCAAGTAACTGTGGGTAGTCATATAAAATTATTTATTACCCGTCAATTAGATGGCAAGTTCGAGAAAGGATCAATTGAATTAGAGGTCAAAGGTATTATTCCTGACAATCGCTATAGTCGTGCTGCTGCGTTTGTCAGTTTAGATTTACTCATTGCAATGGAAAATTTTTATGATGGCTATCAAAGTGAATTATTTGCAACTAATACCGGTAAAAATAATCCGCCACCCCATTCATTATTTGCAAGGGCTCGCATTTATGCCAATTCGTTAGATAACGTAGCACCATTGTCGTTTAAATTAAGAGAAAAGAACATCGAAACACGCACGCAGTCTAATGTCATTGAAAATGTTAAGGCGATTGATCGGGTACTCAATTTTATTTTTAGCGTGATTGCAATAACCGCAGGACTAGGTTGTATTTTATCGTTTGCGGGTTCGTTTCTATCAAATATTGAACGTAAGCGCAAAGATATTGCTTTTATGCGATTACTTGGTTTCCAATCCAAAGCGATAATGGGGTATTTAATCAATCAAGCCGTTATTTTGAGTTGTTTGGCGTTTTTCGTTTCCTTTGTGTTATTTTTATTAGGCAATTATGCCTTTAATGCTGTGTTAGGTAAAAATTTGATTTCACAACCAATTGTAAGTCGCTTACAATTTTACCACCTTATCATTGCATTTTTGTTGTGTATAGTTATTTCAGGTGTCGTTGTAGCCATAGGAGGTCGACGTGCTATTAAGATCCAACCAGCAGAAAGTTTACGCGAAGCGTAACTTAAAACAAATTGCTTTTTGGGGATTAACTATCAGTTTATTTCCGTTAAGTTGCTATGCTGAACCTTGGAATAGTAATTTTTTCAATCCAAAACCAGCAAAAGATGATGTTATTTTGCCTATGCCATGTGATGGTAGTTTGGTAATGAAAAAAATCTATACACCAACGAATAAGCCTTTAGATGATATTAAAGTTATTTTAGGCAGTAATCAAAAAGAGCTCGGTTTTGCCGAATATGCAACCCCCAATTATATTTCTGGTAGTTTTTCTGAAAAGGGAAAAGAGCGTTATTATTTGATTGGCAAATATGAAATAACCGCTTTGCAATATCAAGCTGTCATGAGTGATACTTGCCCCACAGCAAAACTAGCACTTACCTTTCCTATTACCAACATTAGTTGGTTTGATGCTGTTGCTTTTACTGATAAATATAATCGTTGGTTGATTGAAAATCAGTCGAAGATTAACGCTAATACCTTACCGAAAGGTTATATCCGTCTACCTAATAATACCGAATGGGAATATGCAGCTCGTGGAGGGTCAAAAGTGACAGATTCTGAGTTCCGTGAAATGCGTTTCCCAATGACGGCAAATTTAGAAAATTATGCATGGTTTTCTGGTGCAAAATCAGCCAATGGTAAATTACAGCTTATTGGACGCTTACAGCCTAATCCTATTGATCTTTATGATATGTTAGGCAATGCTAGCGAAATGATGTTTGATTCTTTTCGCATGAATAAACTTGATCGTTATCATGGTCAACCTGGTGGTATGACGGTTAGAGGCGGCAGTTATTTGACACCTGAATCGTCAATCACCACTGCTTTTCGTATTGAAAAACCGTATTACGATGATAAAGGTGCTTATAAAAGTATGGATGTCGGTTTTCGAGTGGTCTATACAACTGAAGTGATGTCTAGTAGCGATATTATCAAAGAATTAGACAAAGAATGGAATGAATTAGGCTCAGAAGCCGAAGAAAATCAAAAACAAAATGTGGTGAGTGAGCTTGAAAAAATCACTAAACAAGTCGAAGATGAAAAGACTAAAAAAGAACTCAATCAACTAAATACCCTTTTACGTAGTGCCAATCAAGCTCGCGACGAACAGCGAAACCGCTCAATTCAATCCGCGCTACAGTTAGGCGCTTTTTTGTGTGCAAATGTCTCTGACTTAAATAGTAAATTTGAATATAATAATAATTTATATAACACCATAAATAATGAAGTTTGTGAAACAAAAGATTCAGAAAATGTTAATAATGACGGTGTGTGTTCACCCGAAAAACTCAATAATTTAAAACACGTTCTTGATGAGTCGAAAAATGCCAGAGACTTTATTTTAAAATATTATGCTGACACCATTGTTAATACCGCATCAAACTATGAAAAAAATACTCTTGATGAGCAAGCAAAGCCCACGCAATTTATTTTAGAAAACAGTGGTAAAGCGAATATGAGTGATTACTTAAAACTTTATTTACAACATATTAATCAATATATTGAGTCTGGTAAGATTGAAAGAACAACTTGGCTGCAATCTTGTAATGAGATAAAAGGAAAGAAATAATGAACAAAATGATAGGTACACTTGCTTTATGCATTTCTCTAGTTTTGGCAGGTTGTCAATCTACATCTGGCGGAGCGAGTACAAAAAATGTCGATCCTGAATTAACTAAAGGTTCAACTGCTGAATTTTTTAGTAAATCTGCATGGCAATCTTGTGCCATAGGTGCAGGTATTAGTGGGCTTGGCTGTGTGTTATTAGGTGGAAAACCTGCTGCATGCCTTGCTTCTGCCGCTGTTGGTTGTGGAGTAATGATGGGCGGAAATTATTATCTGGATAAAAAACGAGCAGAATATGCTAATGCTGAGGCGCGCATTGATGCCTATATTCAAGATGTTCAACAAAACACCGCAGAAGTGCAATCAATTACACGAAGTGCTAAAGATGTTGTGGATAGAAATTTAGCTACGCTTAACGCTTTAAATCAACAAATAAAAAGCGAAAGTGTCAATAAAAAGCAGGCTCAGAAAGAGTTAACTCAAATCGACGCGAATATTGCTTATTTAAATGATAAATTAAAACGAATTAAGAAAGTTGAAAATGATTGGGTTAACCTGTCTGTTCAGGAACAACGATCCGGTGTGAACGTCACTAGATTGGATCAAGAAATCGGTCAATTACATAAACAAATAGCAGCACTTGAAAAACAAGTGAATTTAGTTACTCAACAACGCTCAGCTGTTAAGGTTGGTTAATTATGAAAAAAATATCTTTTATCTCTATTTTATCGCTTGCTTTACTCGCCGGCTGTTCTACAACTCCAGAACAATGTGATCCTAAAAATACTAATATCGGTATTATGGATAAAATAAGTTGCAATTATTCCGGTAATTATCAGGCTAGAATTGATCAGAAAAAACAAATTCTTGAGAACGAACAAAGGGCTAATCAACAATTTAAAGAGATTTATGCAAATATCGAAAAACAGAAAAACGATACTACGTTGAGTGTAAAACAGAAACAAGCTCAGCAGCAGAAGTTAAAGCAAGATCTGTCTAAATTAACGAGCGAAATAAAAGCAAAAGCGAAAGGTCGTGACGATTTATTAAAACAAGTTAATGACATTGAGCAACAGTATAATCAAGTAAATAAATCAAACAAATCAGAAGTAGAAAAACAGGTCGAACTGGATAAATTAAATAAAAAACTTCAACAATTACAGAAAGCACTAAATATTTAGCTATCTGAAAACTTGAACAGTATTATTTATTTGAAAAGTTAAAATTAAGGAATATATTGCGCATGCAACGAATAGCAAGGGTTATAGTTGACCATAATGACTCACAAAAAATGGCTTTATTGGATCAATATAATTCTTTGTTATCGTTGTTAAAGCCCAATTTAACTCAGCGATCATTTTCAATTCTCGCGATACCTCGATTAATTGATGATAATCAATATTTATGTTGGTACACCGAACTTCAAGGACAGCCTACTTCACTGAGTGATGTTAATGATGAGCTCGTGAAGAAACAAGTTACTGAAACGTTACAAACACGCATCAACGATATTGAATTATCCGTTAAGTCAATGCGTTTAGATAGTGAGCAACAAACATTAGTTTCGTCTTGGTTACCAAGAATTAAAAGTTTAGGTAATCAAATTTATATTGTTAATGGTGAACCTGTCATTGTTAATTCTTTTGAAGAACCAATTTTACCCAAACCTACGCCGGTTCCTCCTGTGGTTGCCCCAAAATCATTTTGGCGATGGTGGTATTTGTTATTGTTGGCATTATTGCTATTAGGACTTTTAGGTGTGTTAGGGTACTTTTTTTGCCCATTTAATAAAGATAAAAAGCCTGATGTTATTCCGGCGTTAATAATTATTCCGCCTGTGTTAGTTAACAAGCTACCAGCTCCTGTTGTTGAACCGCCGACGAAAGAGCCTGAACCTGTTGTTCCGCAACCTGTGCCTGAGCCAGTAGCTAAAAATTGTATTCGAAAAGAAGACGTCGCCCATAATAATGACGCCTCTAAAATGGTAATAATATTTGATAATTCAGCATCAATGACATTGACATTAATGGAGTCAAAATCCGCAATAGATCAATATTTAAAAACTAATTTGAATTCCATGTCAGAAAGTCAAGCCAACGCTTATGAAGCAAAGATGACTAGGTTACCTAATCGTTTATCAAGTAGTAAAAAAGTGGCACTATCCACAATTGATAAAATACAGCAAAATATTGATATCGCATTAGTGACACTTACAAGTTGCCCTGTCGCTCAAACCACATCATTTTATAATTATACTAATCGATCAAAGTTAAAAAATAAAATCAATAAATTAAATCCGTTAGAATATAACAGCGCAACGCCACTTTATAGTGGTATACAACAAGCCAGTAAATTACTTAATGGCGTAAATCGTGATGACTATATTTTAATTATTAGTGATGGTGATGATAATTGTACTAAAAGTAATATTTGTACCTTAGCGAGTAATATAGCGGCTAAGCAACCACGTTTGAAAATTAATATTGTCGACATTGCAGGGCAACATAAAATTGACTGTGTTGCTCAAAGTACTGGTGGTAAAGTTTACATTGCACAAAATCCAACAGAAATTGTCAATCAAATGAATCATGCTGTGTCTGATATGAATATTAGTAAACCGATTTGTGAGTAGTGTAAAGCGATAATAAATTTTTGATGTTGTTGATAAAAACAGCCTTGAGTTAATAGCTTGTTTATTATACGTTCAAAATAGAAGGAAATGCGTGAATAATGCAACGAATAACCCGGATTTCAATTGATCATAATGATTCAACTAAGTTGGCTTTATTGGAGCAATACTCCTTAATGTTATCGTTGTTAAAACCGCATTTGACAGAACGCACTTTTTCTATTTTTGCTATACCTAAACTTATGAGTAACAATGACTATTTAGGTTGGTATACTCATCTTGAAGGGCAACCGATATTAATTGATCATGTTGCAGATGAATCGCATAAGCAAAAAATAAAAGATACATTAACCACGCGAATTAATGATATTGAAACGGCGATTAAATCAATTCCTTTAAATGATGAACAACAAAAATTGGTAGCTTTATGGTTGCCTAGAATAAAAAATTTAGCCAATCAAATTTTTGTTATTAATGATGAACCCATTATTATTTTCGATCTAGCAAAACCCGTTTTATCGCAACCGGTTATTCCCCCTGTTACGGTTTCAAAATCATTTTGGCGTTGGTGGTACTGGTTAATTTTGGCATTGCTATTACTAGGATTATTGAGCCTATTGTGGTACATTTTTTATCCATCTTCACCAGAAAACAAGGTGCAATCTGTACCTGAGTTAATTATTATTCCGCCAGTATTAGTCAATAAACCTGAACCTGTATCTAAGCCGGCACCGGTAGTGGAACCTCCGAAAGCGCCGCAAGTTGTCGCTACGCCAGAACCTGATCCCGTACCTGCTATAGAGCCAGAGCCTATCATTAATACTCAAGAAGTACCCAAAGTTAAACCAAAACCTAAGGTTAAAAATCCGCCTAATTGTATCACTCAAGATGAGATAAAGAACAATCCAAATCCATCGAAAATGGTTATTGTGTTTGATAATTCCCTATCGATGACTGCAACTTTAGCTGAATCGCCAGCAGAAGTTGAGCAATTTTTTCAATACCTGTCTTATGGTTATCCTCGTAATATGTCCGAACAGGAAAAAGTTGATTATCAGAAAAAAATGACGCGTTTACCCAGTCGTTTATCGACAAGTAAAAGCGTAGCGTTATCGAGTATCGATAAAATACAACCCAATATTGGTATATCGCTTGTCACGTTAAATCGCTGTCCGGCGGCAAATTTTACGCAATTTTATGATTATGCTGGTCGTAGTATTTTAAAAAATAATATCACCAGACTTAATCCATCAGGTGCAGGTGGGGGTGGAACACCACTTTATAGTGGACTTGAAAAAGCGAGTAGTATGTTAGATGGTGTGAATCGTAATGATTATATCTTGATCATCAGTGATGGTGAAGATAGCTGTTCAAGGAATAATATTTGTACTTTAGCGAATTATATTTCGACGCAGAAACCAAAATTAAAAATTAACATTGTCGATATAGCAGGCGAACATAAAATTGATTGTGTTGCGGATATGACAGGAGGGAAGGTCTATATCGCTCAGAGTCCAAAAGATATGATTAAACAGATGAACAATGCGGTGTCTGATTTGAAAATAAATAGACCTGTTTGCCAATAAAGACAATAATAAAGTATTAAGGCATTAACTTATCTTACAAAATAAGGCTAATTTGCTTTAGCCATCACTATTAATCACTATAAAAAAACCAGATGTTTATCTGGTTTTTTGTTATCTGTAATAGGGCTGATAGGCTGTTAAAAATCAAGATTAGCCGCTTTTAGCGCATTTTCTTCAATAAATAAGCGACGTGGTTCAACTTCATCTCCCATTAAGGTAGTAAACAGCTGATCAGCTTCGATTGCATCTTTTATGGTCACTTGTAACATTCGACGGCTGGTTGGATCCATTGTTGTTTCCCATAACTGTTCTGGGTTCATTTCACCAAGCCCTTTATAGCGTTGAATGGTTAAACCACGACGAGATTCACGAATTAACCAATCTACTGCCTCTTCAAATGAGTTAACTGGCTGTTTGCGATCACCTCGTTGAATGAAAGCACCATCTTCCAGTAAACCTTTTAATTGCGCACCTAAATGACAAATATTACGGTATTCATTACTATGAATAAACACTTGATCTAATGCATAGTTATTATCAACACCATGTGTTCTTACTTTAATTATTGGCACATATAATTGTGTTTTATCGTTGTAGTCTGCTGAATAGCGATAACTGCTACCGTGTTGTTCTTTGCTGGCTAAATTATCAATAATGGTTTTAGCCCAATGTTGTGCTGATTGTTGATTCTGTAAAATACTTTCATCTAAAACATCATGATAAACCAATTCAGAAAGTAACGCTTTAGGGTAACGACGTTCCATTTTGGTAATGAGTTTTTCAACTTTTTGATATTCAGCAATCAGTTTTTCAAGCGCTTCGCCAGCAAGTGCTGGTGCATGATCATTAACATGTAATGAGGCATCTTCTAATGCTAATGCAATTTGAAATTGTGTCATTGCATCATCATCTTTAATGTATTGTTCCTGTTTGCCTTTTTTAACTTTATAGAGTGGAGGTTGTGCGATATAAACATAACCACGTTCAATAATTTCTGGCATTTGACGATAGAAAAACGTGAGTAATAATGTGCGAATATGTGAACCATCGACATCGGCATCGGTCATGATGATAATGCTATGATATCGCATTTTATCTGGATTATACTCATCACGACCAATCCCACAACCTAATGCTGTAATTAATGTTGCGACTTCTTGAGAAGAGAGCATTTTATCAAAGCGAGCTTTTTCAACATTTAGAATTTTACCTTTTAATGGTAAAATTGCTTGGTTTTTACGGTTTCGTCCTTGTTTGGCTGAACCGCCCGCAGAGTCCCCTTCCACTAAATAAAGTTCAGATAAAGCAGGATCTTTTTCTTGGCAGTCAGCAAGTTTGCCAGGTAAACCGCCTAAATCCAATGCGCCTTTGCGTCGAGTCATTTCACGTGCTTTACGTGCTGCTTCACGCGCTCTGGCTGCATCGATAATTTTACCGACAACAATTTTCGCATCAGAAGGATTTTCAAGTAGGTATTCGGTTAACTTTTCACCCATAACCGATTCCACTGCTGATTTAACTTCTGATGAAACCAATTTGTCCTTTGTTTGTGATGAGAATTTAGGGTCGGGAACCTTGACAGATACGACAGCAATAAGCCCTTCACGTGCATCGTCACCGGTGGCACTAATTTTTGCTTTTTTACTGTATCCTTCGCTTTCCATGTAATTGTTTAGTGTACGAGTCATAGCACCACGAAAACCGGCTAAATGGGTACCACCATCACGTTGAGGAATATTATTAGTAAAACAGTAGATATTTTCTTGGTAACCATCGTTCCATTGCAATGCAACTTCAACACCAATATTATCTTTTTCGGTACTAAAGTAGAATATTTTAGGATGAATTGGATTCTTATTCTTATTCAAATATTCTACAAATGCTTTAATACCACCTTCATAATGGTAATGCTCACTTTTACCTGTACGTTCATCAATGAGTTTAATAGAAACACCAGAGTTTAAAAATGATAGTTCGCGTAGCCTTTTTGCTAAATGTTCATAGACAAATTCAATATTGGTGAACGTTTTTGGACTTGGCCAAAAACGAACATAAGTCCCTGATTCAGTGGTTTCACCAATAACTTTAAGCGGTTCTTCTGGCACACCTAAATGATAGGTTTGCTTGTGTATTTTTCCTTCACGATAAATGACAAGTTCTAATTTATCAGATAAAGCATTAACTACCGAAACACCAACACCGTGTAAACCACCCGATACTTTATAGGAATTATCATCGAATTTACCACCAGCATGCAAAACAGTCATGATGACTTCAGCTGCTGAGATACCTTCTTCTTTATGTATACCCGTTGGAATACCGCGTCCATCATCACGAACGGATACAGAGTTATCAGGATGAATGATTACTTCGATATGGTTACAGTAACCTGCTAATGCTTCGTCAATGGCATTATCAACGACTTCAAAAACCATATGATGAAGGCCTGTTCCATCATCGGTATCTCCAATATACATACCAGGACGTTTGCGGACTGCATCAAGCCCTTTAAGCACTTTAATACTAGATGAATCATAAGAGTTAGACATGGATTTTTTGACCTATTTAATTTCTTTTATCGTTTCGTACAATTATGAAATTATACCAGATTTTATGTTAAAAATCTTATCATTTTCATCGATCATCTGGGTTATTTGGTCTCGGTTAACGGCTGTAATAAACACTTGTGAATTTGCAAGTTTTAAACGTTTTGCTAATAGATTTCGTTTATTGTTATCAAGTTCAGAAGCAAAATCATCAATTAAATAAATACATGATTGCCCGGTTTGTTTTGAATAATACTCACCTTGTGATAAACGTAAAGCACACATGAGTAGTTTTAACTGACCACGTGATAAAAGATCTTCAACGGGAATGTTGTCAACTCGCAATTTGATATCTGCTTTATGTGGACCTAGCGAGGTATAATTAAGTAATTTATCTCGTTCAAATTGCTTGTAAAGTATTTCTGCATAATCACTGCTGTGTTCCCAACCTTGATAGTACAGGCAATTTAATTGATATTCAGGTAGAAAATCTACACAGGTTTTTATAATTTTTGGAAAAATATGTTGAGTATAATCCGCTCTAATCTGGCTTATTTTTTCAGCAACCGGGACTAGCTGTTTATCCCAAGGTAATAGTTGGTTATAGTTATAAGATTGTTTTAATAACGCATTACGCTGTTTATATAATCGTTTTAAATTGTTCCAAAGATAGACAAATTCAGGGTAATGGTGAAAGCAGCCCCAATCGATAAAAGCTCGTCGATATTTAGGACCACCAGTGAGTAAATCAAAACCCTCTGGCGTAATGAGTTCAATAGGTAATAGTTTTGCTAAATCAGTGAGCCGAAAACCTTCATCACCATCAATTTTTATTTTGTTTTCATTATTGCGTGTTTTTGATAAGCCAATTGTGCGTGTTTGTTGATTGGCAGATTCAATTTGGCTAAATAAAATTAATTCAGGTTGTTCATGTTGTATAATTCGATTGGATTGAATATGTCTAAATGCCCGGCCATGTCCAAGCATGTATATTGCTTCAAGTAGGCTAGTTTTTCCACTACCATTATCACCAATAATGTAGTTAAAATGCCGAGATAACGATAACTCGGCATGATCAATATTACGAAAATGATGAATTTTGATTTGTGAAATTGTCATATAGTATAAAATAAGGCTTCCGACTGGGATCAGAAGCTAAGAGAAGTTATGATTATAAGCGCATTGGCATGACAACATATGTGGCAGATTGATCATTGATATCTTCAATTTGAACACTGGATGTTGCATCAGTTAATAAAAGTTGTACGCTATCACATCTTAGAGTATTTAATATATCTAATAAATAGGTGACATTGAAGCCGATTTCGAGCTCTGATGATTGATATTTAACATCAATTAATTCTTCTGCTTCTTCTTGTTCTGGGTTATTGGCCGTAATTTTTATCTGATCATTATGTACGTATAATCTTATTCCACGAAATTTTTCGTTGGATAAAATTGCCACGCGAGATAATGCATTTCTTAATTCATCACAGGATACTTCAAGTGGTTTATCTGGGTTTCTAGGTAATACGCGTTTATAGTCGGGAAATCTACCATCGATGAGTTTTGAAGTGAAGGTAAAATCGCCAAGATTAACGCGTAAATTATTATTACCAATTTGCATATTAATCAGTTCTTCATTATCGGCAACTAATTTTGCAAGTTCTATCACCCCTTTTCTTGGCATAATGACTGAGCAAGGGCTAGCAATATTTTGACCAATTGGTTGAGCACAAACGGCTAAACGATGCCCATCAGTTGCAACTGTCTTTAATAGACCGTCTTCAATTTCAAATAACATACCATTTAAGTAATATCTTACATCTTGATTAGCCATTGAAAATTGAACAGCATCAATAAGTCGTTTTATTGTTTTTTGCGGAACTGCAAGATCAACATCGCTTTGCCAATTTTCTAAATTAGGAAAATCACTAGCAGGTAAGGTCGCTAAGGAAAATTTACTTCGACCCGATTGAATTATTAATCGATTATCGTCAACGGTTATCGAAATTTGCGCATTATTGGGTAAATTTCGACAGATATCGAGGAATTTTCTTGCTGGAACTGTTGTTGCACCCGGTTCATTTGCTTCAGTTAAAGGTAAATGCGCAATCATTTCGATTTCAAGATCGGTGCCTGTCATTGATAAAGTATTATCGTTCACTTGTAATAATAAATTACCTAAAATGGGTAACGTTGGACGGCTACTTAAAGGTGCGCTGACAAGTTGCAGTGGTTTGATAAGTTTTTCGCGATCAATAATAAATTTCATAATGTTGATTCTTTTTTAAGTTGATAATGTTCGAATTAAATTGGAATAATCCTCTTTAATATCATTGTTTTCTTCTTTTAATTCTGCAATTTTTCGACATGCATGTAAAACGGTAGTGTGATCTCTGCCACCAAATCCATCACCAATTTCAGGTAAACTTTTATTGGTTAATTCTTTAGCTAATGCCATCGCAACTTGACGAGGTCTTGCTACAGAGCGAGAGCGGCGTTTAGATAATAGGTCTGATACTTTAATTTTATAATATTCCGCCACAGTTTTTTGAATATTTTCAATAGTCACAAGTTTTTCTTGCAATGCGAGTAAATCTTTTAACGCATCTTTAACAAAATCAATCGTTATCGCTTTACCTGTAAAATTAGCATTGGCAATGACTCGGTTTAATGCACCTTCTAGTTCTCGTACATTAGAACGTAAGCGTTTAGCAATAAAAAATGCTACTTCTTCAAGTAACTTTATATGATTTTCTTCTGCTTTTTTCATTAGTATTGCAACGCGAGTTTCAAGCTCTGGTGGTTCTATTGCTATTGTTAGCCCCCAACCAAAACGTGATTTTAAACGATCTTCAACACCATTTATTTCTTTCGGATAGCGATCAGATGTCAAGATAATTTGTTGATTACCTTCTAATAATGAGTTAAAAGTATGAAAAAATTCTTCTTGTGAACGCTCTTTATTGGCAAAAAATTGGATATCATCAATTAATAACGCATCGACTGATCGATAGTAATTTTTAAATTCTTCAATAGCATTATTTTGTAATGCTTTGACCATATCTTGCACAAATCGTTCCGAATGCATATAAACAACTTTTGCATTATTTTGTTCTTCAATTATTTGGTTACCAACTGCATGCAATAAATGTGTTTTACCTAAACCCGTTGATCCATATAAAAATAATGGGTTATAGGCTTTACCTGGGTTTTCTGCCACTTGTTTTGCCGCCGCGACAGCAAGTTGGTTAGATTTACCTTCTACAAAACTATCAAAAGTATGTTTTTGATTGATTCCTGAATGATAATTATAATTACTATTATTTTCTTTAGTTGTTTTCCATGCCGGAGCCAGATCAGCTTTCGGTTGTTCCTTTTTGACTTTTTTATCAATTGATAAAGTAGAGCCAACTTCAAGATATAACTTCAAAGAATCATTATTAAAATGTTTATTTAATAGTTGTGATATGGTTGTGAGATATTTATTTCGAACCCAATCGAGCACAAATCTATTTGGGGCATAGATGTAAAGTTTATTATCAACCATTTCCGCTTGCAATGGCCGAATCCATAAATTAAATTCAGTTGTCGGAAGTTCTTCTTGTAATTGAGAAAGACAATCTTGCCAAATAGCGGTAGGCACAATAACCCCTTTAATTATAATTACTAACAAAACAGAACTGATTATAATCTTTTTTGTGGGTAATTTATAGATCGAAGGTGATATATTATTTAGTTACTAACCAAATCTTATAAATAAAAAACCCGGCATCAGCCGGGTTCTAGTGATTAGGTCAATCAAAATTAATTGGTTGAGTCGATCACTTTCACTTCTTTAACGTTACGTGCTTTAACTTCAATTTCAACACGACGATCTGGTGCTAAACATGCTTTTAAGTCAGCGCCGCGAAGTGCATTACATTTAGTACCTGTAACTGGTTGAGATTTACCCATACCACGAGCACTAATTAAATCAGCTGGAACACCTTTTTCTACTAGGTATTTCATTACTGAATGTGCACGTTGTTCAGATAGTTTTTGGTTGTAGCTGTCTGAACCAATACGGTCTGTATGGCCAATTACAACGATTGCACTTTGAGTTGGGTTAATTTTAACAAGAGATGTTAATAGGTTATCAAGTGCTTGACGTCCTTCTGGTTTTAAATCAGCTTTTGCATAAGCAAATAGAACATCTTCGTTTAACACATAACGGTTTTCTTGAGTTTTAACTTCAACTTCTGGAGCAGCAACTGCTGGAGAACCTAAACGGTAAGTAATACCTAAAGTTAACAAGCCTGAATCAGGTGATGCATCACTTTTAGTATGAATATGTTGAGTGTATTGGTATTCTAAACGAGTAGAGAAGTCTTCGTCGAAGCGATAATCAAGACCTAATGCATAAACTGGTGATACATCAGTTTTAGTGCCGCCATGACCATAAACGTCTTTATACACACCACCATTTTTCCATTTAGCGATAGTTACCATACCACCAGCACGGCCATAAACATCTAAATCATCAGAGATGAATGATAATGGATAGCTTAATTTACCAGTTAAAGATACACCTTGTGCAGATACTTTACTGTGACCTAAATCATAGCTTTTACCTAGAAAACCAAATGATCTTTTATATTTAGCTGAACCTAGCCAGTCGTAACCTAATTCAAATGCTAAGTAAGGGTTAGCTTGGAAGCCAACGAATGCACCGCCAGCAACGTTGCTACGATCAGCAGTACTGATGCCAACAAAATCAGCACCTTTAACTTTATTTGCATCTAAGCTATAAAGTTCTCCCCAACCTAATTTAGCACCTGTATAAAAAGTGTTGTCTTCGTATGCTGCATTAGCTGCAGTAGCTGTTAAGCTTGCAACTGCGATTGCTAGAGCTAGAGTTGTTTTTTTCATTTTCTTGCCTCAACTTATATGTTGTTATAGACGTTGTTTAGTTTGTTTTTATTTAAGTTTATTTGAAATAAACTAATAATAATTTATCTTCAAGTAAATTATGCTATACATAATCTTTTGTGATTATAGCATACTTTATATGCAAAGCTAGAGTTTATAATACAACACTAAAAAAATATTTAAATAATATTATCAAATAATTTTGTTAATCACGAGTGTGAACTCATTAATGGTATTAGCTAAAACATTTGACATAATAATAAAATCAGCTTCGAGACGCTTATCAAATTCATCTGAGCCAATATCTTCATTTTCATCTAAAATGATAGAATCAAACTTGATTCTTTTTAACGTCAAATCACTGTGTACAATGAAATTCACACCTCTATCATCAATAATTTTCATTTTTGTGATCCATTTTCCTGAATCAAAATGAATTAGCATTTCATCGCTAGTGATGTCTTGATTTTTGCAACTAATAATGCCATTTCCTTCAAGCGGATCTTTCAATTCAGCTTGATCGCCTAATATAAAAGGTGGAAAGCTAAGTTTTTCTTTAGCCCAAGTTGTTAATATTTGTTCTAGCGGTTTATCAATTGATAACGGTGTTAAGGCAAGTGCACCTAACTCTTTACGTAAAATAGCTAAAATATCTTCAACTTGTTTAAAATTGCTACTATCGACAATGATACGTTTATTGTTGGTATCAATCCAAAGCCAATAGTGATTATATTTACTAAAGGCTCGAGGCATGAGATCAATCATGACTTCATCTTTTAATGTCGCTTTCTCATTTTTAGTTAATTTTCTACTTAATGTTTGCTCTTGTTTATCTATCTTTTCTAATAATGCTTGTTTTATAACTGGCGCAGGTAATATTTTTGTCTCTTTTTTTATACGTAGTAAATATTGGCCATTGATATCAATAATTAAATTATCTTGGTTATCATCACGATAAGGTGATACCCAACCTATTTTAGTGGTATCAAGGTTACCACAGGGTGTAAACAATTGGGATTTGACTGCTTTTTCAATAGTGTCTTTATTTAGTAAGGTGTCATTATTAAGTTGGTAAATAATGGCATTTTTAAACCAAAGCATGTTATTACACTTCCTAAGTTTTATTTAGGATAACTATTTTACCATAATTGTCGTAAATAAAGCGTACGATAATAATACGATTGACCTATTGTTTTATCATCAGCTTTAATTCTAAAACAGACCAAAACACTTAGAATTTATAAGATAATCCCATATAAACAGAAGTAATTGTACTGCTGTCTACCATTGGACTATCGGCAGCATCACCGGTTAATTTATCAACGTGAACACCACCAAAAGTAGCAATATTATCCGTTAATGAATATTGGGCGCCGATTTCAGCATAAGGGGTTACTGAACTATCAGCATTAAAATAACGTAATCCAGAGCGAGATGATTCTCTGTGAGACACACCATAGTAATAATCGTTATGTTTGCTGTTTGCCCAATTGATACCAATGGTTGGTACTATAACTAAATTACCCTCTAGGTAAGGTAAGCTATAATCAGCATTAGCTAAAATGCTGTTACTTTCATTAAGAACATCGGTACCAACACTACTAGAAAAACTGCCGAAGTCAGTATCAATTGAATATTCGATTTCTGCAAGTAGAGTAGAATGGCGAGTATCTAATTGTTTTAAGCGGTGATTATCAGAATCATGAGGTTTAAATTCATTAGCTAAATAGCGAGCACCAATTGAAAGACTTTGTCCATTGGCCTGATATGCATAAACACCTGCAGATAAATCATCGATAAAAAATACACCGTTATCATAATCAATATGTGGAACTGGATAAAGTTTCGAGCTGTAACTCTTATAAGGTGACGTTGCCCAACCTGCTCCAATTCCAATAGAAGTTGGATCAGCAGAAGCAATAGGTATGTATGCTAAAGTCATTAATGTAAATATATAAGCAGCGCAGCGCGATTTTTTCATTTTCTTTATACCCATTAAATTTGTAATGCCATTATCTGGTCGAATATTTTTGTTTTGGATTGAACTAAAAAGAATGGTCACAAAATCTATACATTAATTGTACATTGTAACAAACAAATTTCTTGAATAATAATGCCACATTTTATCGTATTTGAATATGGATTAGTGAGATAAATTATGAGTAAACCAACTTTAGAAATGATTAACAGTCGCCCTGATGATGTCACTCTATTGGCCGACGAAGCCAAATATTGCTCTTTTGGTGATACCGTCCATTATGTTGAACCGCCAAAAATTTTCGATGGCTGTGAAGGTAGCTACATGTACGACAAAGAAGGTAAAGCCTTTCTTGATTTACAAATGTGGTATTCAGCATGTAACTTTGGTTATGCTAATGAACGATTAAACAATGTTCTAAAAAAACAGATTGATACCTTACCACAGTGTGCAAGCCAATATTTGCATCCAACCAAGATCGAATTAGCAAAAACCATTGCTCAAGGTATGGAGCAGCGATTTGGTTATCAAGGTCGAGTGCATTTCAATGTTGGTGGTTCACAATGTATTGAAGATTCGCTAAAAGTTGTTCGTAATGCAACAGGCGGTAAGTCACTGATGTTTGCTTTCCAAGGTGGATATCATGGACGTACACTGGGTGCCTCTTCAATTACTTCAAGCTACCGTTACCGTCGTCGTTATGGACATTTTGGTGATCGTGCTATGTTTGTTCCATTCCCATATCCGTTCCGTCGTCCAAAAGGCATGACTGCTGAAGAGTATGGTGAACATTTAGTTGCTGAATTTGCGCGTTTATTTGAAACAGAATACCATGGCGTATGGGATCCAAAAGTAGGTCAAGCTGAATATGCTGCATTTTATGCTGAGCCACTACAAGCAACGGGTGGTTATATTGTTCCGCCACGTAATTACTTTAAAGGTTTGAAAAAAGTTCTCGATCAATATGGTATTTTATTAGTTGTAGATGAAATCCAAATGGGCTTTTACCGTACTGGTAAATTATGGTCAATTGAACATTTTGATGTTAAACCTGATGTGGTGGTATTTGCTAAAGCATTAACTAATGGTTTAAATCCATTAGGTGGTTTGTGGGCTCGTGAAGAGTTAATTAATCCTGAAGTGTTCCCTGTTGGATCGACGCATTCAACTTTTGCATCAAATCCACTAGGTACAGCCGTTGGTCTTGAAGTGTTAAAAATGACGTCTGAAACTGATTACGAAAAAATGGTAATGGATAGCGGTGCATATTTCCTTGAGGGCTTAAAAACACTAGAGAAAAAACACAAAGAGATTGGTGAAGTAGATGGTTTAGGTCTAGCACTTCGTGCTGAAATTTGTACTGATGATGGTTTTACAGCCAATAAAGCTTTGGTTGATAAAATGGTAGACATTGGTATGTCAGGCGATCTTGATTGGAAAGGTACGAAAATGGGCTTAGTGCTTGATATCGGTGGTTATTACAAAAACGTAATTACATTTGCCCCTTCGCTACACATTACTCGTCAAGAGATTGATCAAGGTATTGAATTACTGGATCAGTTAATTACTCGAGCTAAAAAAGAGCTTTAATCCATTATTTCTAAATTTTCCCGCTAATGGCTATTAGCGGGATCTCTTATTCAATTCAAACAGTTAACATTTATATCGTTATGAAATATATTAATCAGTTAGAGCCTAATGAATTAATAGACAATTTTTTAAATCATCCTCCACATAATTTTGCTGCTTGGCTAAGTGATGGTGGTGTGCCTGTTTTTTCAGCAAAGTTCGATTTATTGACAACAGCTGATGATAATTTCAAAAATAAAATTGAAAAATTACCACTATCCAAAAAATGGCGGCACTGGTTACAACCTAAAACATGTTTTGTTGGGACAACTGTCTCTGAATATGGCATGCTCAATGATAAAGTTGATGCAAAAAAATTAGCGGGTAACCTGAAAGCAAGTTATAGCAAAGAATATCCTTTTGTTATTGTTAAAGATTTACCTTTATCTTCCCCCTTATTGAGTGATAAAGATAATCAATATTCTGCCGAATTTATATCGGCGTTAAAAAATCAAGGTTTTATTGAAGTTGAAGGGCAAGCATTAGCTTGGTTACCTATAGATTTTGATAGCTTAGATGAAGTTTTTTCACGTTTTTCATATAGTCGTCGAAAAAATTTTAGGCGGAAATTAAAATCTCGCCAAAAGCTAGAGATTAATGTTTTAAATAGTGGCGATGACTGTTTTTTTAATGATGCTGTTTTAGATAAATATTATCAACTTTATCTTAATGTTTATCAGCAAAGCGACGTACATTTTGATTTGTTAACTAAACCATTTTTCGTGCAATTATTACAGAACAAATCTGCTCAAACACGTATTTTTACTTATTATCATGACAATGAACTTATTGGTTACAATATCTGCTACGTGGTCAATAACATGTTAATTGATAAATATATTGGTATGGTTTACCCCCAAGCTCAAAATCTCAATCTCTATTTTGTCAGCTGGTTTGTTAATCTTGAATATGCAGTTGAAAACGGCTTTAGTCACTATATTGCCGGTTGGACCGATCCCGAAGTTAAAGCATCACTTGGTGCCAAATTTACGTTAACAAAGCATTTAGTTTATATCCGCAATCCTTTATTAAGAGTGGTAATACGTAAATTGATTGGTCACTTTGAAAGTGACAAGGAGAAAGTAGCATGAAATGCCCTATAATTCTCGACTTTGATCAAAGTGTCGGTGAAATTAGTGATGCTAAAAAAATAGATTTAACTGCTTGGCAAGAGACTCTGCGTTTTGGATGCTCTCGAACTAAATTTCAACAATTTAGCGCAAAACTTCAACAATTTTTACCTGAGCATTATGGTACAGTTTTGATGGGAAGCGGGGATTATCATCATATCTCACTATTATTGATTGCGCGTTTAGCGAAATATTACTCAGCAGAAAATCCCATTGAAGTAATAATTTTTGATAATCATCCCGATAATATGCGTTACTTATTTGGTATTCATTGTGGTTCATGGGTCAGTTATGTCGCAAGCTTACCGTTTGTGAAACAGGTGCACGTATTGGGTATTACCTCACATGATATTGGCATTAGCCATTTTTGGGAAAATAGATGGAAACCACTTTTTCATAAAAAACTCACTTATTGGAGCCTAGGTGTTAATGTGTCATGGGCAAAAAAAATAGGTTTAGGTCATGCATTTCGGCATTTTTCTACTCCAGATGATCTTATTGCGAGTTTTTTATCTGAACAGTATCACAATGCAGAACCCGTTTATTTATCGATTGATAAAGATGTATTAAGTGAAGAGGTTATTCATACCAATTGGGATCAAGGTCAGTTACAGACTTACCACCTATTGGATGTTATTTCATCGATTAAACAGCGTGTTATTGGTAGTGATATCACCGGCGAATTGTCAATATGGCAACCATCGAACTGGTTTAAGCGCTTTTTAAGTTCGTTAGATAAACAACCCATCATACCGGCTGATAAGTTACAAACTTGGCAAAGTGAACAACATCAACTTAATTTGACCTTGTTAAAAGCATTAGTTATATAACTGAAAAATCGAATAGAAAGTGTAGTTGTTTTAATAGAAAACCACCTACACTTTATTGAATAATTTAGGTTTAATTTAATGATTGTTTTGTTGAGTTAATTTGTTTTCAGCTATCGCTAAAAACACAATTCCTGACACAATTAATATTGTTCCAATCAATTTAAATAAGGTTATTGGCTCGTTAAATAACCAAATTGATGCGATCATAACTGTCACCACTTCAAAATGAGAAGCGGCAAAAGCGGGTCCAACTGGTGCTTTTTTTAGTAAGGTCATCCAGGTAAAAAACGTGAAAATATAACCAGCAATTGATATATAGATCCATGGATTAGTAAATACGCGAACCAGCCAATCAATACTCATCGCTAAAGGTTCAGCGTGAATTGCTGCTAATTTAAAACTGCATTGTGCAATCGTATCAAAGATGAGTAATACTGTGAAGCCAATTAAATAAAATCGTGCCATATTAAGACAATCCCACAAAAATAACGCCAGCTGTGATTAAAAGCATACCAACTATACGATGAAAGGTGAGAAGTTCCTTAAAAACAATACGACCAACCAACATGATGGTAATAATATTAAATGAGGCAAGTAAAACACCCTGTGACAGTGGAACTAATGTTAAAAATGCTAACCAAAGTAGGAATTCAGCAATATAGGATATAATACCAATCCAAATCCAATGATTTTTTGATAAATCGATCCAATAGTACCAACCGTCACGATTATTTGTTGAAGTTGCAGCGAATTTAAAGGCTATTTGCCCTAAAGTATCAAAACAGATATTGCTAACCCAAAGTATGATGACTAATGGTGACATTAAGTGTTTGTTCCTTCTACTATACCGTTAAAAAAAGAAACACATTCTTTAATCACTTCGCGGCGTTGAGAATCAATGGTGATTAAATGATAACTCTCATTTAATACGATTAATTTTTTAGGTCCCGATACATGCTTTTCAACTAATTTGGCATTGGTTTCAATATTTGCGATATCATCATTACCCGAATGCATAATTAAACAAGGTGAGGTAACATTCGGCAAAATTTGTCGTACATTTTTTGCTAATAGTTGCATTTCTGCCAGCGCCGGAAAAGGGTTACCAGCAAGGCCGGCAGACGCTGCATCGCCACTAAGCATACTTTCTGAAACGACAGCACGAATTCGTTCATCTTTAAGCCCGTAAGGCGGCTTTTCAATAAAAGAAACTTTTTGAAAAATACCTAATTTTTTAAAATAGACGAGTAAGAAAAAGAATTTTTTTGCCCAAAAAGGCATACTCCAACCATCATAATAAAAAGTGGGCGCAAGCACACCCACTCCCTTAATTTGTTCAGGTCTGTCAGCTGCTAACTTTAACGCTAGCAGGGCGCCCATTGATAATCCCGCCACAAAAATATTATCTACATGGTTGGCTAGATAATCTGCGCCATCTTGTACGCTTTTATACCAATCTTGCCATGTGGTTTTACAAAGATCGGCTTCAGTCCCACAATGGCCAGCTAATTGTATTGCATAAACGGTGAATCCAGCTTTATGTAGGCCATTTGCTAAAATTCTCATCTCATTTGGTGTACCTGTTAATCCATGAATTAAAAGCACCCCATTTTTATTACCTGGTAAAAAGTAAGATAAATCTTGAATTGTACTCATTATTATTTCCTATTATTTTACCATCACAGTTGGAATAAGTGCTTGCTGTGACTGTTTTAATGCTTGAGTAACATCAGAAAAATATTTAATAGCACTATGTTCAATATTATTTTTTTGGCAATAATGAATCAATTTATCTTTGGCAAAAACAAAATCCACATTATGAGAAACACAATAATCAGACGTTCCATCACCAACATAAAGAATTTGTGGAAAATATTGCTGTTTTTTAACGTGATTACATTTACAATTTCCACTTTGTTTAATGCAATTTTGATTAGCATAAGGAAATTCAAGACGCCAGCTACGTTCATTATCGTGTAATAATCTATTAGCAAAAATAGGTAAATTTTCTATGCCATGACGTTTTAACACAAATTCAATTGCGTAATCTAATCCGTCGCTGACAACGTGAACCGGTATGTTGTTTTGATCAGTGTAATCAATGAATGCCTTAAAGGTTGGGTCAATTTCAATTTGTGATAAAACTTCATTAAGTTCTGCTAAACTGGCATCCATCAAAGCAATTTGCTTACTCATGCACTCTTGAGAACCAATTTTACCATTCACCCATAACTCTTCAAGCTCGTCACATCCGTCTTTACCGAAATGATTCAGTAAAGTATCTGTTACATCTTTAACACTAATAGTACCATCAAAATCACACAACACGATTGGCGTATGATGTTGTGAATAAGATGGATGAAATAGATGACTTGTAATTGATGAAAAATTATTCATTTTTGAAATTAAATAGCCTATTTATCGATATTGTCGCAAATTTTCTCATAGAGTGATTTCAAACTTTGTAGGCTCTTTGTATATATTTTGTAACGAGAATAAAATTGCCTGTATAATAAGGCCTTACTACTTACTGTTACCATACTGAGAATAAGAATGAGTGAACGTATACTAATTATTGAAGATGACCAGCGACTTGCTAATTTAATACAAGTTTATTTGATTCGACAAGGTTATCTTGTTCAATGGCATAATAGTGGTAATGGTGCAGAAGAAAAAATTCAACAATTTAATCCCGATTTAGTCATTTTAGATGTCATGTTACCGGAAAAATCTGGCTTTGATATCTGCCGTGATATACGTACTTGGTTCAATAATTACATTCTTATTATGACAGCAAGTGAAGATAATATTGATGAAATTGTCGGTTTAGAACTGGGTGCCGATGACTATTTGGCTAAACCTGTTGAACCAAGATTATTACTTGCACGTATTCGAGCGCTACTTCGGCGAAAACAAATTGAATTAGACAAAGATAGCAGTAAAGAAACAGCCGCTCCGCTCAATAACAAAACATTAGTTTTTGATAATCTTACTATTGATGGTGAAAATCGTAAGGTGCTATTACAAGATCAAGAAATTGATTTAACCACCGCTGAATTTGATTTGCTTTGGTTACTCGCTGTTAACGCCGGTAATATATTGACTCGTGATGATATTTTTTCTCAAGTTCGAGGAATTGATTTTGATGGTAGTGATCGTTCAATTGACGCTCGGATTTCTCGACTACGTCGAAAATTACTTGATGATCCCGATAATCCATCACGCATTAAAACAGTAAGAGGCAAAGGTTATTTATTTATGCGAGAAGGGGATAATCATTGAGCCAATTATTAGCAAAACCCCTTTTTTTTAATCGCCGCATCGTATTTTATCTGGTCATTTTGCTTTCATTGCAATGTATCATTGCTTATGGTGCATTACTCGTATTTGATTCTTTACCTTCATCATTAACCGATATGCCAGATGATCATATTGTGTTTCGTGAGTCACAACGAGGTACAGTCAACCTGATACGCATGCGCATTAATGAAAATAAACATCGTCCTCTTCAAGAAGTGGTCAATGAATTACAACCCTATTTTGGTTATCCAATAACCATTTTACCCGCTAATACACCACTGCCTGAAACTGTACACAACGAGTTAAAAAAATTAGGTTTTTCATACGATGGTGATGAAGAGGTTGTCTATATCGATTTAAACGATGGCAAGTTGCTACAACTCGGGCCCATGGTTATGCGCGATATTTTAAAATCTAACACTATGTCACTTAGTGTTTTTTTAATTATATGGGCATTATTTAGCGCTATTATCTTCTTTATTTTGATCTATTTTGCTTTCAGTGCGGTCTGGAAAGATTTAGTTAATATTAGGCAGACAGCTGAGCAGTTAGGACAGGGTAATCTTAAGGCGCGAACGGAAAATGTCAAAGGTTGGTTATTTCAGCCATTGGCTAATGTCCTTAATAACATGGGGACACATATTGAACATTTAGTTGGGACCAATCAAACTATTTCACATGCCATGGCGCATGAACTTCGAACCCCACTGGCACGAATGCGATTTGAACTTAGCATGCTTGAAGAGTCAACCGACGAGCAAGAACGGTTATTGCTACAAAAAGGTATGAATGATGACATTAACGAACTTGAAACGTTAATTAATGCTAGTTTAAGTTACTTTAAAATGCAGCAGAGTAATATTGAGCTAAATTTAACAGCAGTATCACTAAAACAGTGGAGCGAAAAAGTTTGCCAATCACTCGCATTATTCAAACCCAAAGACTTTGAGTTAGTGTGTAATAGTCAAGATGCTCAAGCCGTGATAGATATCAATTTAGCCGAAACCATTGTTAAAAATTTACTGCTAAATGCTTTTAAATATGCAGCACATAAAGCGGTATTAAATATCACCAAACAAGAAAATGGCGTTGTGTTTGAAATCGATGATGATGGTCCAGGTATTCCATTTGATGCTCGAGAAAAAATTTTTATGCCTTTTGCGCGGTTAGATACTAGTCGAACTCGTTCAACGGGCGGCTATGGTCTTGGTTTAGCTTATGTAAAACTAATGGCTGAATTTCACGATGGCAAAGCATTTGTGGTGACAAGTCCATTGGGTGGCGCACGATTTGTTGTTTCATTAAAATCGAATGATTGTTAATTATTTTTTTATAATCAATGTTTTTTTATTAAAAATAATCATAATTGTGATATGTGAGTAATTTATTTTTTTGACGTTATCATAAGATGATACTTACTTTATGCAACGGTAAGGTGAGTAACATGGCAAGCGATTCAAAAAACGCCACTCCAAATGCTTATTGGATCAAATTAGTTATCATTTTCTTTTTGGGCTGGATTGTTATTTATGCTGGGCGATCAGTTTTAAGTCCGCTTATTGGTGAATTACAAACTCAGTTTGGCTTAAATAAGGCTGAAACTGGCGGTATAATGAGCCTGTTTTTTCTTGCTTATACCGTATTTCAAATACCTTCAGGTATATTGGGCGATAAAATAGGTCGCAAGCGTGTGCTTGTGACAGGATTCATATTATATGCCATTTTTATTGCATCAATATATTTTGCTCCTTCTTTCATAATCTTTTTGATTCTTTGGATATTAGCTGGTGCGGCACAAGGCTGTTATTATGGACCACAATATGCGTTATCATCAGAAGCTATTCCTAAAAAATGGATAACGTTAGGCAGTGCTATTATTGGCAGTGGAATGTCATTTGGTATTGCCATGGGATATTATCTATCAAGTATAATGATTTCAGTATTCCATAGTTCTTGGCAGCTACCGTTTGTGGTTGTTGCTATTCCAATAATAATCGTTACTTTACTGATGGCTGTGTGTATTAAAGAAAAAGTGGCCAAACCGACAGCAACACAGGTTTCACAGTCTATAAAATTTTCGGAATTGTTCAAGAACCGCAATTTGGTTTTAGCTTATATTACAATCTTTTGTTCAATATATGGTTTTTTTGTCATTATCACCTGGTTACCAAACTATCTTGAAGCAGAAAGAGGAATGGATAAATTACAAGCTTCACAAATTGCATCAATTGTACCTTGGATCTCAATTATTGGTACTTTGTTGTGTAGCTATATATCGGATAAACTTGGTCGACGTAAACCGGTAGTGTTATGCATGATGCCATTATCATTAATTGCTATTTTTTCGATTGTGTATAGTGAATCATATGCTGTATTAATTGCAGTACTTATATTATATGGTTTTATTGGTAAAATAAGCTTGAATCCAGTATTAATCGCTTTAGTTGCCGATAATGCGCCTAAAGCTTCGCTTAGTACGGCTTTTGGGTTATACAACTTTTTTGGTATGAGCGCATCAATTTGTGCTCCTTATTTTACTGGATTGATAGCGGATAAAACAGGTAGTTTAAATAGTGGTTTTTATTTAGCCGCAGCGTTAACTTTAGTGGGTATAACCGCTATGCTTTTTGTCAATGAAAAGAAAAATAAAAATTAACATTATCTTATTACTAAAACTAAAATTTTAAACTCACTAGTTTACTCAAATATAAATAATACCCAATTTTAATAGTTGTTTTAATTATATTTGAGTAATGTCACTTTTTAGGTTGTCGTCACATGCAATTTTTAGGAAAACCATCGATTTTATAAAAAACATTATTTTGTCACAGTAAATACACGTTTTTCCATTTCAGAAAAACAAAAAATTTGTTATATTCTTTGGCCAAAATGATAAAAAGTGACAAAACAAATTTCTAAATTCGTCATTGAAATATTTAATCAGAGGTTTTTTTATGAGCGGTTCCTTACCGACAGAGACAGAAAATCGTCCAACTAACTTTATTCGTCAAATTATTGATGCAGATTTAGCAGCAGGTAAATATAAAACTACGCATACGCGTTTTCCACCTGAACCAAATGGGTATTTGCATATTGGTCATGCTAAATCAATTTGTTTAAATTTTGGTATTGCTCAAGATTATCAGGGTAAATGTAATTTACGATTTGATGATACTAATCCAGTCAAAGAGGATGTTGAATACGTTGAATCGATTAAAGAAGATGTTCATTGGTTAGGTTTTGAGTGGGATGGTGAAATCTGTTACTCATCTGATTATTTCGACCGATTATATGAATATGCAATTGAGTTAATTAATAAAGGTCTTGCTTATGTTGATGAACTTTCAGCAGATGAAATTCGTGAATATCGTGGCACTTTAAAAGAGCCCGGCAAAAATAGTCCTTATCGTGATCGTAGTATCGATGAAAATTTAACGCTATTCCAACAAATGAAAGAAGGAAAATTTGCTGAAGGAAAAGCGTGTTTAAGAGCAAAAATTGATATGGCTTCCCCTTTCATTGTTATGCGAGATCCAGTGTTATATCGTATTAAATTTGCCGAACATCATCAAACAGGCAATAAATGGTGTATTTACCCAATGTACGATTTTACTCATTGTATTTCTGATGCAATTGAAAATATTACTCACTCATTATGCACACTTGAATTTCAAGACAATCGCCGTTTATATGACTGGGTATTAGATAACATCACAATTGACGCTCGCCCACATCAATATGAGTTTTCTCGATTAAATTTAGAGTATGCTATCACCTCAAAACGTAAATTAAATTTACTCGTGTCAGAACAAATTGTTGATGGTTGGAATGATCCACGTATGCCAACTATTTCAGGTTTACGTCGCCGTGGTTATACACCTGCTTCCATTCGTGAATTTTGTAACCGCATTGGTGTAACCAAACAAGAAAATACCGTTGAAATGAGCACGCTAGAATTTTGTATTCGTGAAGATCTTAACGAAAACGCACCACGAGCAATGGCTGTGCTTGATCCAGTGAAAGTTGTGATTGAAAACTTTTCAGAAACCTTAGATGAAGTGCTCAGCATGCCAAATCATCCAAATCGTCCGGAGATGGGCAATCGTGAAGCACCATTTACCCGCGAAATTTATATTGATCGCGCTGATTTTAAAGAAGAGGCGAACAAAAATTATAAGCGCTTAGTATTAGGAAAAGAAGTCCGTTTACGTAATGCTTATGTTATTCGTGCTGATCGCGTTGAAAAAGATGCAGAAGGTAATATACAAACTATCTATTGTAGTTATGATCCAACCACCCTTAATAAAAACCCAGAAGATGGGCGTAAAATTAAAGGTGTGATTCATTGGGTATCGGCTAAATTCGCAAAACCAGCCGAAATTCGTCTTTATGATCGTTTATTTAATACTCCAAATCCTGGGGCGGCTGAAGACTTTTTATCAACTATTAATCCAGAATCATTGATTATCAAAAAAGGATTTGTTGAACCAAGCCTGCAACATGCTGAAGTTGGCAAAGCTTACCAATTTGAACGTGAAGGCTACTTCTGTTTAGATAGTAAATATGCAACTGATGACAATTTAGTATTCAACCGAACGGTTGGATTAAGAGATAGCTGGAACGAAACTCAAGCTAAGTAATGATGATCGCCGGCTTCAGTCGGCGTTTTATTTAACTTATTTTTAATTAAAATTAAAAAGTTATCACTTTTACGCAAAATATAACTAAGTAAATTTTAAAGCTAGTTTGAAACTATCTTTAGAATTATTATATATAACGCAGTCTTTAGCCAAAGAAGGGGCTGTACTAGATAAAATTAAAAAACATTATTTAGGTTGATTATTTTTAGATGATTCGAAAATATTCAAAATTTTTGTCATAATAACATCCAATCTATTCATGCCAATTATAAGGATTAATAATTTAAGCATCGAGCATTTAACGTTACGTTTATTCACACTATTGTCCATTTACTTCAATTTGCGATTTCTTAATACACCTTAAATTTTACTCACTACAATATAGTCAAATAAATTACGGTTTAGGATGAAAATCATCTATCTGATCTCGCCATTCATTGTAATCCCAAGTTACAATTTTAGTTTTCAGTATTTCCAAATAATCTAATGCCGCCTGTTTTCCGGTTGGGGTAAGCATTTGTTCTAAACGTTGTTGGATTTGCTTGTTATATTCCCAAACCGGTGGTAATTGCTCTGCATCCCACGCCAAATTGTTGTCTATCTCAGTGATTTTTTGTTTTGCATAATCGCTTAACAGTGACCAGGCATAAGCTTTAACCAGATCTTGCTCTCGACCTAATCCATAGAAATAGGCTTCAGTCATGCGCAATATGCCAATAATTGAGCTATGCTCGGCCATTAGCTGCGCATAATCTATGGCCAGTTTTAAATCATCTGATTTTAATGATCTGCGGTATTCGGTTAATTTATTCAGTTGCTCATATTTCTCATCTTTATAGTGAGCTGCTTGTTGAAATAACATGCGGGCTATTAAATATTCGTAGCAATGATAGCCACCATCAATGGCATAATTAAAATACTCAATACTTTTTTCTAATTGCTCATCAGGACAGGGGCGCGCCATGCCTTGTTCATCATACCCACAAAAACCCATTTGCCAACCTTTTTGATAGGCAAAATAGGGATATTTTAAATCGGCAAACCGATCCCTTAAATACCATTGTATTTGACTATTTTTAAACACCTCTGGTTCAACCAACGGTTTACCATCACTATCCACTAACTGATCCCGATATTTGCGCATAAATTCTGTAAAAGAGATCATCCCATCTTCTTTGTAATCTTCATCAAAGAATTTATGCCAACTAAGGAGAGAGTAATAATATGGCATGGCATTTTTATCCCATTGCCAGGCATGTTTAAGAAATTTTATCAATTAAACACACCATAAAATACGTTATCGTCAAAGGCTGATTCATACAGCTTTTTAGCTTCGTCTATACGTAATAATTCATTTTCGGGAATAGTTGACGGGTAAATGGTAAAGTCCATAATTAAATTTTCCGGTTGATTAAGTTCATAGTTTCGTTTTTTTAAATTATCAGTATTTAAATATATAAAGCCAATACTAATAATAAGACCCAAAATAATGACAAAAATGATTAATTTTTTCCGTATTGATTTGTTTTTTTTGGCAGTAAAACTCATTAAATATATTCCAAATCATTTTGATTAAACACATCTACTTCAACAATGCGCGCTTCTAACTGACCTTTATTAAATACTCGGCAAGGTAGAATTTAATTTTTTTCGGATAATTTTTTAATTTCTTGGTAAATAGGATATAACATTGGGTAATGTAGTAATGGCTTTAATTTTTTCATTTTCATCTTCATCTTTACAGATAAATTTAACTGCATAATCAGCAATAATATACGGTAGTGCAAGTGGATTATGTGCTATTGTTTTTGCCACCATTTTTTGCAGGGCATTGCTTTTTATATACACATTACTGGCTGTCCCCAGCTCAATATCTGATTGGCTTATTCTGATGTAGGAGCTGCCACAAATTAAGGTGATTTTTTGACTAGCTGTAATGATCATTACTCGTTGCTCATAGCCTAAAAATTGGGTGGATTTTTCAGTTTCAGGTATTGTCCCATGGTGACGTTATTGTACTTTTCTTGCCACGCTTTAGGCATGCCGTGTTTTTTTAACCAGGCTTTAGCTTCGGGAGTGATTTCAGTTATTTTTCCGTTCGGGTAAGGATTGGGACACACATCAGATCCTTGCGGTATCCGTTCGGTGATCCCTTTACCAAACTCTATTGATGGTGCATCAGGGTGAGCAACGCCTATGAGCCAACCGGTCACACTGCCACCCGGGGCAAAACCAATAATAACCGTGTCATTATAACCAATCTCATTTTGATCGTAGGCTTCAGAATAGTAATGATGTGGCGTTACCATTTCTTGCCGTGCCCACAATGGCACCACTAATTTAGTACGATAAAAGGTTTGATCGGCAAAAGAGGACCAGCAAATATAAAATTCTTCCGGTAAATCAGAATACACAGGCAGGTCATTGATACCAAAACGTGTATTCCATTTACCCGGATCCCGACTGTAATTACCCCCAGCAGCGATATTAATAATTTTATATTTATTGGATTGGGTTTTTACCATGGTTGAAAAAACTGTTGATTGAAAATAGAGTGGATAACGACCACCAATACGCCATTCAGCGTAAGGTTTTTGGGGTAAATTGGGATCAACTCGGTTAGCGTTACGTGAGGTATGGCAACCGGTGATAAGCATTACCAAACTGATGACGGTAATAATGTGTTTCAACATAAGCAGTCCTTCTATGTTAGTGATCGGGGTGAATGAGCCGTTGCCAATCACCCTGTTGGTTAAGGTGCGGTTGGTGCACTTGCAGTAAACGTGTTTTGGCGTACTCTTTTTCACTTTTTGCCGGCCAGCTAATTTTCACTATTTGACCAGTATTTTTTTCAATCCAAACACCTTTTAGTTTAATGTATGGTAATATATTCAAACAAACTAAGGTTTAGGATGAAAATCATCTATTTGGTTGCGCCACAGATTATAATTCCAAGTGATCACTTTGGTTTTCAGTGTTTCCAAATAATCTAATGCCGCTTGTTTTCCGGTTGGGGTAAGCATTTGTTCTAAACGTTGTTGGATTTCTTTGTTATATTCCCAAACCGGTGGTAATTGCTCTGCATCCCACGCTAAATTGTTGCCTATCTCAGTGATTTTTTGTTTTGCATAATCACTTAACAGCGACCAGGCATAAGCTTTAACCGGATCTTGCTCTCGACCTAATCCATAGAAATAGGCTTCAGTCATGCGCAATATGCCAATCATTGAGCTATGCTCGGCCATTAGCTGTGCATAATCTATTGCCTGTTTTAAATCGTCTGATTTTAATGCTTTACGGTATTCGGTTAATTTAATTATTTGTTTATACTTTTCATCCTGATAATGGTCACCTTGTTGAAATAATATTCGAGCTATCAAATCTTCGTAGCAATGATAGCCACCGTCAATGGCATAATTTAAATACTCAATACTTTTTTCTAATTGCTCATCAGGACAGGGGCGCGCCATACCTTGTTCATCATACCAACAAAAACCCATTCCCCACCCCTTTTTATAGGCAAAATACGGATATTTTAAATCGGCAAACTTATCCCATAAATACCACTGTATTTGCTCACTTTTAAATACGTCAGGTTCGACTAACGGTTTACCAGCACTATCCACTAACTGATCCCGATATTTGCGCATAAATTCTGTAAATGAGATCATCCCACCATCTTTGTAACCTTCATTAAAGAGTTCCTGCCAACTAAGGAGAGAGTAATAATATGGCATAGCATTTTTATCCCATTGCCAAGCATGTTTAAGAAATTTTATCAATTGTTCAGGATTAACCACACCATAAAATACGCCATCGTCAAAGGCTGATTCATACAGCTTTTTAGCTTCGTCTATGCGTAATAATTCATTTTCGGGAATAGTTGAAGGGTAAATGGTAAAGTCCCTAATTAAATTTTCGGATTGATTAAGTTCATAGTTTCGTTTTTTTGAATTATCAGTATTTAAATATATAAGGCCAATACCAATAATAAAACCCAAAAAAGTGACAAAAATGATTAATTTTTTCCGTATTGATTTATTTTTTTGGGCAGTATAACTCATTGAATATATTCGAAATCATTAACATTTTGCAGTAGTATTAAAACTACATACCTTATTTTGCTTTTTAGCTTGACTAACTAAAGAATTGTGATAATGCCTAGCTCATTTATTTAACAGCGGCTTTCCTAACCCTTTTTGAAATAAAAAATCATAATGAGCTTTAACCTCTAAAAATAGACCCACTCAGGAATAAAATGTGATTTTTTATTACCTACCTCAACGTACTATTCAACATCACCACTCGCTGATTGATAATCGAGTGATAGTAAGCTCATACCTCGACGTATTGGTTTTACCTTAACCCGCTTATAGACATCGGGTGGGCAATTACAATTTTTCGAGGTCACACATGTCTATCGACAAAGGTAATGAACGCTTTTTTCGCTAAGTTAATAATCACATTGAACAGCGTAGCTTGTCACATAATATCCCTTATAAATCACTTCTTATTGGTAATAAATCAGCATCGCGCAATCTTAAATCAATCCGATTGATTGTTTTCACATCTTCGGTGTTTTCAATACTTGGTAAATGATCAAGCGATACAATCACAGTTCCCACCTGTTTATCGTCTTTATAAATCGGGATCACTTGGTGGGCTTCGGGATAGTCGCTAGCTTTTAAGGGACTTGGAATATAAGCAATTAATGAGACACCAATCCGTTTTACAAATAGCGCATTCACTTTCGAAAAGGTCTGCATCAAATCGATTTCAATATAGCTATCGGTAAAGACTTTTGCCAGCTCGGTAACAAAAAACGTGATTTGTTTTAAAATTTGAGGCTCGTTGGGTTCAGTGAAAAAAAAGTCAATATTAGATTGAACAAACGAGTTATCTAAGGATTTAGATGCATCATAAGTAATAACTTTTCCGAAGGTATTGTGTTCACCATCAATAAATGAAATCAGCATATCACCCTCTTTATCGATTTTTTTGTGAGCGAAAGAGAGTTTTTTTAAACCAAACTCAGTAAAACCATCGGGACTATGGACTAGCGCCTCGGGTTTTACTTTCACCGTATTTTTGAGCAAATACCAAGTCATTTTGGGGTCAAAACAGTGTTGATAAACCTTTAAGGCCTTTTCCAAACGGTCACAAAAATCAGCGTAGGTAATGAAGGTGACTTTCGGTAAATAAATGATTATATCAAACTGAACATCTATTATTTCTCGCATAAAATATCCTCTATAACTAGGGTAAGGGAACCCAAATTGCACTTAATGCTGGGTAGGAATTAGCTTTTAAAATATCCAAAAAAGCGTTGTACGCCCATGGTGTCATAAAGATCCAACAACAGTGGGCGTAAGGGTGTGCCGAACAAATTTTGTTATGTCTTTTTGCTTGTTGAGTAAAACTTTTTACTTTAGTCTTTCCTAACGATTTTAACTTCGGTATCGTTTTCTCTACATCTTCAAACTCTGTCCGACTAAACATCAATGAATCATAATTAGCTTTCATTTCAAGCAGTAAACAAAACATTTCTAACCAGCCATCAAAATCGGCTCGTCCAGCAGGACCTACGTATAACCACTCTTTCATCTCAAGGGACATTTTACCGGTTTTCGGGTTCTCTGTCCGTTGCCAACATTCCCCTGAAAATGCGCCTTGGTAATCGGCGGATAGATCGCTCATATTACGTCGAAATGTCTTTTTTGTTATGAACGGGATGATAGAACAATCACAATTTTTAGCCTTCTCTTTTTGCCCTTCTTTAACTCTTACCATTTTTTCCGCTGCGGTTTGTCTAATGCTCTCTTCTTCCTCATCAGTTAATCCCCGTTGGCTATGTGATTCAACGATAGCAAGATCGTACTTTAATAAACGCATCTTTTCCTTACTACTAGTAAGTAACTCTTCCAATCTTGCTTTACTTAACGTCGTTTTTTGAGGTTGATTGTTTGCTATTCTATCCAAATCTTCTTGGTAATAATCAATGTGAACAGTTTGAAAAAGTGCAATTTCTTTTTTTAACTGCTCAATAGCTTCTTTAGTATCTGGCTCAATGTCATCACTATCCGTTTGATCAATTACCTCAGTGGATTGAGAATTGGGAGTATTACATGTGCAGGAAGTAAAAGCTAAATTTAATAATGAAAATATGGTGGCATTTTGTAAGTTAGGTAATTTAATCTTTACTTGTGGTACGTTATATTGAGAGGGATTTACTGGATCTAAACTTGTTTCATAACCTGGCGGGTATAAATTAGAATCCTGACTTTTTTGATAACTCTCAAGTGAAGCGCCCATCAGCAGTAAATATTCTTGATAAGCATAAATTATTTGTTCAATCATCCGTTATCCTTAAAGTAACCCTTTTTGCATTTTGTCGGCAATAATCAATAAATCTTCATATTGGTTTTCAGGTGTTTCCCCTAATTTTTCCACCCAATTTTTTATCATTGGATTGTCTTTATAACCTGGGGTAACTGCTTCACCATATAAAAATGCTTCAATAAGATTTTTTTTAGAAAACCCTAATTCCATAAGATAGCCATATGTTTCTTTTAACCGTTTAAACAGATCTTCAATTTGTTCATCAGGTAATTTCAAACGTTTATCATTTTTAAATTTATGTATGAGATCCCAAAGATATTCATCTTTTTCTTGCTCTAAAATTTTATTGATTTGTTCTGTACTAAATTTCATGATAATCGTCCTGTCATCAATGAGTAATAATGATTGTTAAGATAAAAAATCCACTCATTAATTTGTAACGTAAAGAGTTTAAATTGTTCCGGTGTGAATACGCTAGGGAGTCTATTTAATACTCGTGGATCGTAATAACGAAGTAACGCATAACGATTATCTTCCAATGTTAAATGTAATTGTCTTTCTAAATGATTCAATAAATGGTTAAAAGATAACGATGACATTATCCATGATACAGAGGGATACGTTTGTTCAAGTTTAATGATTTGGCTTTTTAAATCATCACTCAATTGCGAGACATTCAAAATCCAAGGTCCTGCAAAAGCAACATCTTGATTATTGGGTTTAATGAATAACGGAGCCACTCCTTCACTTTCAACGATTTCATCTCGAAATAAACGTTCATATTCAAGACCATCGATTAAAGCATAAAGGTGTAATTTAAATCGTGACTGTTTTTGGCGTTCTAATATTATTTGATTTACAATATGGGTGTTTAACATGACTAATTAACTCTCACTAACTATAAACATTTCACCATTTTCAGCAGCTTGAATTAAACAGCGTAAACAAATGCGGTTTGTTGTGGCTGATAATGGGCTAGGTAGAGAAGGGGGCGATATATTGATGGTTGCCGCCCCCATTTTTTGCAGGGCATTGCTTTTTATATACACATTACCAGCTGTACCGAGTTCAATCCCCTCTTCACTGATTTTGATATAAGAGCCACCACAAATTAAGGTGATTTTTTGACTGGCTGTGATTGTCAGTTCACCATCAACACTGTCAATTTTGATATCCTGCCTGGCGGCCATATTCAGGTTGGCATTTTGCGCTTGTAGGTTTATATCCCCCTGGTTAGCAAAGACTTTCATCCCCGATTTGTGGGCAAATAATCCCAATGATTCACCACCAGACAGGGTGATGGTTTTTAAGGCGGTAATATCAGTCTGGTTTTCACTGGTTAAGGAAATACTGCTACTCGTAGATAGTTGGATGTTTTCAGGACTGGTTAACGCCATGCCCTCCTGAGCATAAGCTAAAATGCCACTTTGCGCCAGTTCAGTTAAGTTTGCCTTGAGCTGATTTTGACTGTCGGTATCAGCACTGTGTGCTTCCGATTGTTTAGCCGCATTTTGCAGGGATTTAGCTATCGATAAGGCGTTTTCTAACTGAGTAATTGCACCTTGCATATCCAGCTGTTTGCCCTGCGCTTTCGGTTCGGTTTGGGTGGTCAGATATAACCCCTTTGCCGCCGCTAAGGCGCCCCATTCATCAGTGCGCAGTTCAAACCCTTCACCTCGCTGCTCTTTATTCTGGTTAACTAAGTGACCAATATTAAGCTGGGTTTTTCCGTATTCAGTGGCTAACTTGATGTGCTCCTGACCGCGTTTATCATCCATCCGCAGTTTATTGTTGGTCACTGTGCGAATCACATTGCGATGTTTGTTGGCCGTTGCAACATGGTCAGGGTGGGCACTGTCATGCATCGCATAAGCAATATAAGGGCGGTCAGGGTTACCGTTAGTAAAGGCTATCGCCACCTCCGTACCGTCAATAAGCGGAAAGTGAAAACCATAACGGCTACCGGCATACGGCTTTGCCAGTCTGACCCATAAGCTCTCTTCACCGCTGTTCCAGCTTTTCAGGTCAAAGTTAAACTTAACCCGATACCGACCCTGAGTGTCAATATAACCATAGGTGTCATTATCCGGACTGGTTACCCGTGCCGGTAAGGTGCCGCTGATTTGTGGCCATGCTATCGGTTTAGGGCGGTAGGGTTTTAATACCTGATACGGGATGGCGGTAAATACTACTTCATAAGCATCCGTGCGGTTACCGTGCCCAGCCACACTTATAATGATAAACCCCTCTTGCGTATCGGCTAACGGGTTACCTGTTATGCAAATACGTTGACCCGGCACCAGCTGACAGCGGTTACTTTTACCGCTGATGATTACCTGACTACTGATTGCCTGTTCATGACGAATACGCGCATACCATGTCCCACTTTCAATGCTGTTATCCTGGTCACCTTCGCGGTTACCATTTTGCTCCCCTGCCGCAAAACGGTTGGCTGTATCGCTATCACGACCGGCATTAGCCGTGCCATTATCATTCAATCCTTTATAGTGCTCTTCATAACGGTAATTCGTGCCATACGTCGTCGCGTTTGTTGGCTGACTGTTCACTTCCGTTTGTAAATTGCTGCCTGCATCCCGGTAATTATAATCCTGCACCTGAACTGATGCTTCAACCATCTGACTGTGTAAACCCATATCCCACACACTGTCAACGCCTGCATCTAAAGTGCCACTCGGTAGTTTGTAGTCGATATCCTTTGCCTGCTGATAGCCTTGTTCGTAATCACTTAAGACCATAACATCACAATTGTGCTCAGCATGCGTTTCAAAACGAAACCAAATCCCCACATCGGCTAAAATTCGTTGAATAAAGGTCAGGTCACTCTCCTGCCATTGGGTGATAAGTTCCCGGACCGGATAACGGTTTTTTAATTCTAAACGGTAGTCAATACCGGTAAAACCATGTCCACGCAGCACCTCTTCAACAACGCCCACCACACTCAAATTTTGAAAAATAGCGCTGTTATGACTGAGTGCCAGCTTTGCCAGCACCGAGGACAATACCACCTGATAGTGCGCTTGCTCTTTATTGACCGATAACTGACTAAACTCAGTAATCACCCCGTATACAATGCGTGAATCGCCTGACGATAACAAGTCGGTCAACGAGGGATCGAGCGGAGCAAAAGCACTTAAGGTATTAAGCGTTTGCGTTACCTTTGAGACAATATTGAAATTATTCGCCGGGTGAAAAATAAATGCGGCTTTTTGATTTAAAACCGAGTCAAGCGTGAGGTGTTTATCTGAACTTGTAAAGGAAATGCGATAATGCCAGGGCTGGTTAAGGGCTTCATCACTGCTTACCTCTAATACCGATATTGCTGAGCCTAGTGCTTCAATTGTTAATGTGTAACGATTATGGCTAACATCTGATAACATGTTGTTAATGCCAGCTTTTTCACCTAATGTGCTAATTAGGTTGCTGAGCGCCTTAGGCATAGTAGTATCCTTTTATTTCAAGTTAATCAACGTACTAACGTTTTATAAATTATTGGTTGTAGTTTTTTTCATCAAGAGCATAACAGATATTGCCATTTAGTGAAATTGTTTTTAGTTTGAAATAGTTGAATAATTGCATTTTATTTCGTGTTTTTTATGATGAAAGGCTAGTTGGTTTTACCAACAAAAAAAATTTTTATACACTATTTAAGATAGCCACTTGGGTTACTTTCTTTTATAATATTGCTCTATTTTTACTTATTTTTGGCTTAAAAAGAGTAACTTACATGAAAATCTTAGCTGGTTGTTCTGCTCTATCTGCATTTCGTATTAGTAAAATCTTATCAACTTGCCGTGAAACATCGATTCCTGTTATTAACTTAGAAGCGCAATACATTCACTTTATTGACTTGTTTGGTGATTTAACAGCGGATCAACAATCTACGCTCGAAAGTTTGTTGCAATATGGTTCTAAAAATGCCCAAATCGATATTCAAAATAAAGACAGTAAATTACTCTTTTTAGTTACACCTCGAGCCGGTACGATTTCGCCATGGTCATCAAAAGCAACTGATATTGCACATAATTGTGGTCTATCGCACATTCATCGCATTGAGCGAGGTATTGCCTATTATGTGCAAGTGAGTTCTGCGTTAACCGACATCCAAAAAAATGAGTTTGCAGCATTAATACATGATCGGATGATGGAATCGGTATTAACGAGTTTTGATCAAGCTGATCAATTATTTAAAACTGAACAACCCGCACCAGTTGTTACCATTGATTTGTTAGGGCAGGGGCGACAAGCTTTAGAGCAAGCCAATCTTAAATTGGGTTTAGCATTAGCATCGGATGAAATTGAATATTTAATCGAAAATTTTAAAAAGTTAAATCGTAATCCGACCGATATTGAACTTTATATGTTTGCACAAGCGAATTCTGAACATTGTCGACATAAAATTTTTAATGCTGATTGGGTTATAGATGGCAAAAAGCAGCCTAAATCGCTATTTAAAATGATCAAAAATACGTTTGAAAGCACACCTGATTATGTCTCCTCGGCTTATAAAGATAATGCAGCGGTGATGGATGGCTCTATGGTTGGACGTTTTTTTGCTGATAACGAAAATAAAACCTATAGCTATTCTCAAGAATATGCAGATATTTTAATGAAAGTTGAAACGCATAATCACCCAACAGCAATATCACCTTGGCCAGGAGCGGCAACCGGTAGTGGCGGTGAAATTCGAGATGAGGGTGCGACAGGGCGCGGCGCCAAACCAAAAGCAGGATTAGTTGGTTTTTCAGTATCAAATTTACGTATACCAGATTTTGTTCAACCTTGGGAATATGATTTTGGTAAGCCTGATCGTATCGTGAGTGCGCTTGATATTATGATTGACGGACCTTTAGGTGGGGCTGCTTTTAATAACGAATTTGGTCGTCCTGCTTTATTGGGCTATTTTCGTACTTATGAAGAAAAGGTAAATAGTTACAATGGTGAAGAGGTTAGAGGTTACCATAAACCCATTATGCTTGCGGGAGGAATAGGGAATATTCGTCGTGATCATATTCAAAAAGGTGAATTTCCGGTAGGTTCTAAATTGATTGTTTTAGGTGGACCTGCTATGAATATCGGATTAGGTGGCGGAGCCGCATCCTCAATGACATCCGGTCAATCTGATGCTGATCTGGATTTTGCTTCAGTACAACGTGATAACCCTGAAATGGAGCGTCGTTGTCAGGAAGTGATAGATCGCTGTTGGCAATTAGGCGATGACAACCCTATTTTATTTATTCATGATGTTGGGGCGGGTGGGTTATCTAATGCCATGCCGGAGCTTGTTAATGATGGTGGTTGTGGTGGTCAATTTGAATTGAGAAATATCTTAAACGATGAGCCTGGCATGTCACCGTTAGAAATTTGGTGTAATGAATCACAAGAACGTTATGTGCTAGCTATTCGCCCCGAAAGTTTGGTGCTCTTTGATAAATTGTGTCAGCGAGAACGTGCGCCTTATGCTGTAATTGGTAGTGCAACGTTAAATAAAACGTTGGTTTTGCATGATAATCACTTTAACAATAATCCTATTGATCTACCTTTAGATGTTCTTTTAGGTAAAACACCGAAAATGTTACGCGATGTAAAAACCTATCAAGCTCATGGTGATAATTTTTCAACCTCTGACATTAATTTATATGATGCGGTAAAACGTGTGTTACATTTACCAACAGTTGCTGAAAAAACATTTTTAATTACTATTGGTGATCGAACTGTCACGGGTATGGTGGCACGTGATCAGATGGTCGGTCCATGGCAAGTACCGGTGGCTGATTGTGCTGTTACCACAGCGAGTTTAGATAGTTATTATGGTGAAGCAATGTCAATTGGTGAACGTGCGCCAGTTGCATTACTCAACTTTGCCGCTTCAGCAAGGTTAGCTGTTGGTGAAGCGATTACCAATATTGCAGCAACGAATATTGGTGATATTAAACGAATTAAACTTTCGGCTAACTGGATGGCCGCTGCCGGTCACCCAGGCGAAGATGCCGGACTTTATCAAGCAGTGAAAGCTATTGGTGAAGAGTTATGCCCGGCTTTGGGACTTGCTATTCCTGTTGGAAAAGATTCCATGTCAATGAAAACCACTTGGCAGCAAGATGGTGAACAAAGATCGGTAACTTCGCCGTTATCATTGGTGATTTCGGCCTTTGCTCGGGTTGAAGATGTTCGCAAAACTGTTACACCTCAACTTTGTGTAGATCAAGATAATACATTATTATTTATCGATTTATCAAAAGGTCATCAGGCTCTTGGTGCGACAGCCCTTGCTCAAGTCTATCGCCATTTAGGTCAAAAAACGGCAGATGTTCATGATGCTAAAGCGTTGGCTGGTTTTTATCAAGCTATGCAAATGCTAGTGAATCAACATTTATTGCTTGCCTATCATGATCGTTCAGATGGCGGCTTAGTGGTTACCTTAGCTGAGATGGCTTTTGCTGGACATTGTGGTATAGATGTTGATATTTCGATGCTAGGTCATGATGTGATTGCCGCGCTGTTTAATGAGGAATTAGGTGCTGTTATTCAAATTGCAAATAGTCACTTAGATCAGGTAATGGCGTGCTTTAAGCAGTTTAATTTATCTCACTGCGTGCAAGTGCTTGGTAGTGCTAAAGTTGGGCAGCAGTTTATTATTCGAAATCAATCAGCAGTTGTTTTTAGTGAGTCACGTTTAACGTTAAGAACATGGTGGGCAGAAACCACTTGGCAGATGCAACGCTTACGTGATAATCCGCTATGTGCCGATCAAGAACATCAGGCAAAACAAAATGAAAACGATCCGGGTCTAAATGTGTTATTAACATTCGATCCACAGCAAGATATAGCAGCCCCATTTATAGCCAAAGGTATAAAACCTAAAGTCGCTATTTTACGTGAACAAGGTGTAAATTCACATGTTGAGATGGCTGCCGCCTTTGATCGGGCTGGTTTTGCTGCAATCGATGTGCATATGACCGATTTACTTGCTGGTGACACCAGTTTAGATCAATTTAAAGCCGTTGTTGCTTGTGGTGGCTTCTCATATGGTGATGTGTTAGGGGCCGGTGAAGGCTGGGCTAAATCAGTGCTTTTTAATGAACGTGTTCGTCATGAGTTTGAACAGTTTTTTAATCGTAACGATACGCTATCACTTGGTGTCTGTAATGGTTGTCAAATGATGTCTAATTTGAAAGATCTGATTCCAGGTGCTGAATTATGGCCACGTTTTGTGCGAAATTTATCAGAACGCTTTGAAGCGCGCTTTAGTTTAGTGCAGATTCAGCAAAGCCCTTCTTTATTCTTTACTGATATGGCGGGTTGTCATATGCCAATTGCAGTTTCACATGGGGAAGGACAGGTTGAAGTTAATGACGAAAATCATCTAACTCATTTAGAGGCAGCCAAACTTGTTGCTGTGCGTTATATTGACCACTTTGGTCAAGTTACCCAGCAATATCCGGCTAATCCAAATGGTTCACCTAATGGTATTACTGCTGTGACATCTAAAGATGGACGCGCAACAATTATGATGCCGCATCCAGAGCGGGTATTTAGAACGGTAAGTAATTCATGGCACCCTAATAATTGGGGGGAAGATAGCCCATGGATGCGGATATTCCGTAACGCTCGTCGGCAATTAGGTTAACATAAAAATTATCGCCGATAAAAGTCGGCGATAATGTGTTTTCAACCAATTAAGCGGTTATTGGTTGTTGTTGTCTTTTTAATAAAGGCTCAGCTAACAAGCTATTCATTTTTCGTAATAACTCATCAGTGCTGTCCCAATTAATACAAGCATCAGTAACCGATACACCATATTTAAAGTTTTCTTTTGGTTGTTCTGACGATTGATTACCTTCAAATAAGTTACTTTCAATCATAACGCCAATAATTGAATTATTACCGTTCTCAATTTGCTCAATAATTGAATTAGCTACAATTGGTTGATTACGATAATCTTTATTGGAATTAGCGTGGCTACAATCAATCATTAAATTTGGTACTAAACCGGCTTTTTTCATTTGAATTTCACATAATGATACGTTTTGAGCATCATAGTTTGGCGTTTTTCCACCACGTAAAATAACATGCCCGTGTGGATTACCCATTGTCTGTAGGACAGTAACTTGCCCTTGTTGATTGATACCAACAAAACGATGTGCCATAGACGCTGATTTCATCGCATTGATTGCAACATCTAAACTGCCATCTGTTCCATTTTTAAAACCAACTGGCATCGATAATCCAGAAGCCATTTCTCGATGTGTTTGTGATTCAGTGGTTCTTGCACCGATAGCAGACCAACTAATTAAGTCACCGATATACTGTGGAGTGTTAGGATCTAAAGCTTCTGTTGCCATTGGCAAGCCAATTTGCGCGATATCCAGTAATAATTTTCGTGCTTTTTTTAGACCATATTCAATATCAAATGAACTATCCATATGTGGATCGTTGATCATGCCTTTCCAACCAACGGTGGTTCTTGGTTTTTCAAAATAAACACGCATCACAATAAATAGATTATCTTTTACTTCATCTGAAAGTTTTTTTAATCGATGCGCATACTCAATTGCAGCATCGGTATCATGAATTGAGCAAGGGCCACAAACAACAAGTAGCCGGTGATCGCGGCGTTCTAAAATATCAACGACTGTTTGTCTAGATAAACTAATTTGTTTTTCTAACTCACTTGATAATGGATAAAGTTTTTTTATTTCATCAGGTGTAATGAGCATGTGTTCATCTCGAATTCGAACATTATTCAGTGTGTCTTTTAACATTGTATTTTCCTAGTTAAAATCATTTAAACTTTTTTGTAAAAAAAATATTACAATTAACGGTTAATATGTAAACACAAAATTACATTATAGTAAATGATATTTTGTGAATTTTACAAAGATAATAATTTAATGTTGGTATAATCGATGTTTTTTTGATTTTTTCTATACCAGAAAAGCTATTTTACACTTTATTGTAATGAAATATTTACACTTTATATGTTTGAAATGATTTATTATTAACAAGTCTTTGGTGATGGCTAGATTTTCCTATTTTATCATTGTAAGGTATTAAGATATTAATTTTAGGAACAAAGCAAAATGAACCAAGGTAAGCGCTTGCTTAATTTGATGGGCACGAAGATTCAAATATGGCTAGAACATGATGAGGTTGAACACTTATTGAATCAAGCTCAAAAAATGTTAATCGACTACGAACAGCGCTTTAGTGCTAATCGCTTAGATTCTCAATTAATGCAGGTTAATCTTAATGCGGGTATTAAACCCGTAAAACTGCAATCTGATCTTTTTAGATTAATAAAAATAGGCAAAACTCAGAGTTTAGCAAAAAATAGTTTTTTAAATATTGCAATAGGACCACTTATTCAAGCGTGGCGGGTTGGCTTTAGTGATGCTAGATATCCTTCTGTTTCAGAAATCAATCAGCTTTTAACACTCATTAACCCTAATGATATTCTTTTAGATGAAGATAATTCATCTGTGTTGTTAAAGCATTCTGGAATGGCAATCGATTTAGGTGCGTTAGCCAAAGGTTATTTTGCTGATAAAGTTATTGAATTTTTTAAACAACAAAACGCTCACGCAGCGTATATTGATTTAGGTGGAAATGTCTTAACATTTGGGGCGTGTCCTTTTCATGATGATGGATATTGGCGAGTAGGCATTCAAAATCCCTTCTTAACCAGAGGCAATGTGATTACTGTTTTGAAGATTCAAAATCAATCAGTGGTGACTTCTGGTATCTATGAAAGAACATTTAACTATAATGGTAAAACCTATCATCATATTTTTGATAGTCAAACAGGTTATCCTGTTGAAACCGATATTGAAAGTATTACTATTGTGACTGAGCATGCTATAGATGGCGAAATATGGACTACACAATTATATGGTTATTCTGCTCAACAGGTAATTAAGCAAATAAATAAAATTGACCATATCGAAGGGATAGTTATCACCAAAAATCATGAATATGCTAGTTCTAATGGTCTATTGATCTAGGTATTTATATGATGTTACCGCGTTAACACTCGTTTAGTTTTCATCTTTGTATTATTGATTAAAAGAAGAGACGAAAAGGTTGACGAATTCTTTTTCAGCCACGCTAAGCATTTTATTTGCTGAATATGCAATGAAATAACTTAACGAGATGAATTCTAGTGGTAGGGGGATCAAATTATATGCTAAATCGCCAGTTTTTCCGCAGATATTGACACTTTCCGGAATAAACGTCACCCCCATTCCTTTTTTTGCTAATTCGACAAGAGTAAAAATGTTACTGCTTTCAAGTACGATATCGGGTTTAATCTTATATTTTGCAATGAGGTATTCAATTTGTTGTCGTATACCTGAACCGTGAGACGTTAGAATAAGTTTTTCTTGCAATAATTTTTTTATAAAAGAATGATTACATTCAATATTACTTGTTTTTTTTCGATAAAGTTTAGAACTTTCTGGTATAAGTGCATAATAATGATGTTTACCACATTTATGACTAATTAAATTTGGGGATATTGTTTCAGGATTTTGCCCAATAAAAAAATCGAGAGTTTGGTTAATGGTTTTTTCTTCACTATTTTTGGGCATATATTCATGTAATTCGATTTTAATATTGGGATATTTTTGCATAAAAGCAGGTAGAACTAGAGGTAATAAGTAGGTTCCTAAGCTTGGCAATACACCGATTTGAATTGCTGTGTAGTTAGTATCAGTATATTTTTGGATTTTTTTTCTAAACTGTTCCTGTTTGTTGACTAACGACGTGAGATATTCATAATAAATTTTTCCCGCTTCGGTTAACTGTAATGGGACGGTTTGTCGATTGATGATTTCAATACCTAGTTCATTTTCTATTTTTTTTATGGTTTGTGTTAGGTAAGATTGCGAGATATAAAGGTTTTGTGCTGCTTTGGTATAATTACCATGCTTAACTAAAACATCAATATATTGCAGCATTATTAGTGAATTAATTTTAGCCATTCCGCTTGTTTTCATCCTTTTTAAGATTATAACAAATTAGTTATAACCCCATAATTAATCAGCTATTTCACAAATATTTTTTTCTATTTTACACTAGATAACAAATCATATTGCACAATAATTAACATAATTAATAGAACAAGAATTTATTTTACCATTTTGTGTGATTAGCTAAAGAATTTGTATTACGAAAATTAAATATTAACAAAATTGTGCCGCAAGGTACTAAGTGAGGTTTTAAAGTGAAATTTGTTGCTATAGTCGGAACGAATTCTGATCGTTCTACTAATAGAAAATTACTGCATTTTATGCGAACGCATTTTGCCGAGAAAGCAGAAATTGAGGTCTGTGAAATTAAATCATTACCAGCATTTAATGAACCTAAGGATAAAACTCCGCCAGCAGCAGTAAAAGAGCTATCGGATAAAATACTAGCCGCAGATGGTGTGATTATTGCTACTCCCGAATATGATCATTCCATTACCGCTGCGTTGAAAAGTGTTATTGAGTGGTTGTCTTATACTACCCGCCCTCTGATTAATAAATGTGTAATGATTGTCGGTGCTTCACATGGTATGTTGGGGTCATCAAGGGCACAGGCTCATTTACGCCAAATTTTGGATGCGCCAGAATTAAAAGCACGAATTATGCCAAGCTCGGAGTTTTTATTAGGGCAGTCGTTACAGGCTTTTGATGATCAAGGTAATCTTGTTTATGCTGATAAAGTCAAAGAGTTAGATGAATGCTTTGATGAATTTTTATTATTTGTGTCCATTACTAATCAATTACTCAAAACAGCAAAAATTAATACAGATCAAAATAAAAAATTTAGTTGGAAACAGGCCGCAGAAGAAGGAGCATCGTTATGAAATTTATTGGTATAGTAGGAACAAATGCTCAAGAATCTTATAACCGCATGTTATTGCAATTTATGCAAAAACATTTTAGTCATAAAGCCGAAATTGAAATATTAGAGTTGACCGATGTTCCAATGTTTAATGAATCAGATGACCAATCTAATAGTCCTATCATTCAGAATTTTAATAATAAAATTATTCAAGCAGATGGTGTTATTCTTGCCACGCCAGAGCATAATCATTCGATTCCATCGGCCTTAAAAAGTATCATTGAATGGTTGTCATTTAATTTGCATCCGTTTGATGGTAAACCGGTTATGATTGTTGGTGCATCTTATGATGTACAAGGCTCTTCTCGAGCACAATTACATTTACGTCAAATCCTTGATGCGCCAGGGGTTAATGCAACAGTTATGCCGGGCTCTGAATTTTTACTGGGTCGAGCCCATCAAGCTTTTGATGAGCAAGGCAATCTTAAATCAGAACGAACAGTCGATTTTTTAGAAAGCTGTTTTTTACGTTTTTTGCGATTTACTCAAGTTGTCAATTTACTTAATGTGCCGGAAGAAATCTCGTATGAACCAGGTAAATATTGTGTAACAGCACCGGGTCATAATGGCGATTTACCTATGGTTGTTACTTTATCAACTGACCGCATTGAATCGATTGATATTGATACCGAAGGCGAGTCAGAAGGTATTGCTGACGTTGTGTTTAAACGTATTCCATCTCAAATCCTTGAAGGTCAGACACTGAATGTCGATTTGATTTCTGGTGCATCGGTTACAAGTAATGGTGTTATTGATGGTGTGGCAAAAGCCATTAAAATGGCAGGTGCTAATCCTGATGTATTAAGGAAAAGACCAAAAGCACCAAGCGCGCTTGATAATAGTGATGCGCAATATGTAACAGATGTCGTTGTGGTTGGTGCTGGTGGTGCAGGATTATCAGCCGCGGCAAGTATTTTACAAGAAGGCAAGCGCGTTGTCGTTGTTGAAAAATTTCCAGCCGTTGGTGGGAATACTGTCCGTACTGGTGGTCCAATGAATGCCGCCAATCCTAAATGGCAAAATACTTTCGATGCTATCGCGGGCGAAAGCCATACTTTATCTGAAATAGTAGCAATTGATGAGTCCGTGATTGATCCTGAATATTTGCAAGATTTTAGAAGCTTAAAACAGCAAATTAATGATTATTTATCAGAAAATAAAGGTAAAACCGGTTACCTATTTGATTCGGCACTACTTCATCGTATTCAAACCTATCTTGGCGGTAAGCGTACCGACCAATTAGGAAATGTAATTTATGGACAATATGATCTGGTTAAAATCTTGACTGATGAGGCGCTAGAATCGGTTAAATGGCTTGAAAATATTGGTGTTGAATTTGATAAACATGATGTCACTATGCCAGTAGGAGCTTTATGGCGTCGAGGTCATAAACCGTTAAAAAGTGAAGGTTATGCTTATGTTTCTGCATTGCAAAAATATGTAGAAGATAAGGGAGGAATTATCATAACCGATACGGCTGTTAAATCGTTAATTGTTGAAGATGGGCATGTGTCTGGGGTAATTGGACAAGGCTTAAATGGTAAAAAAGTTACCGTTAAAGCCGATGCTGTCATTTTGGCATCGGGTGGTTTTGGTGCTAATACCAAAATGCTCAAAGAGTATAACACTTATTGGACTGAAATTGATGACAATATTAAAACCTCTAATTCTCCGGCAATCACTGGTGATGGTATTTTGTTAGGACAAAGTGTTGGTGCGGATCTGGTTGGTATGGGCTTTTCACAAATGATGCCTGTTTCTGACCCAGAGACTGGGGCATTATTTAGTGGGTTACAAGTTCCACCACAAAATTTCATTATGGTTAACAAGCAAGGAAAACGTTTTGTTAATGAATATGGCAGCCGAGACAAACTTACACAAGCCGCTATTGATAATGGTGGATTATTTTATTTAATAGCTGATGAAGAAATCAAAAAGACGGCTTACAACACATCACAAGAAAAAATTGATAAGCAAATTGCGGCTGGTACGCTATTTTGTGCAGACACTTTAGAAGAATTGGCCGAAAAACTGGGAATGGATGCTGATATTTTTAAACAAACGATTGCCAACTATAATGCGTATGCTGATGCTGGGTATGATCCTGAATTTGGTAAAGATGTATTTGATTTGAAAGTAGAAGTCGCTCCATTTTATGCAACACCAAGAAAACCAGCGGTGCATCATACAATGGGTGGACTAAAAATCGATACACAAACCCATGTTTTGGATAAATCAGGACAAAAAATTTCTGGCTTATATGCGGCAGGAGAAGTAGCTGGGGGTATCCATGCGGGTAATAGATTGGGTGGTAATTCACTAACCGATATTTTTACCTTTGGACGAATTGCGGGAAAAACTGCTTTGAAAGATATCAAGTCAAGAATGGAGTCTGGACATGGAACAACAAACTAGAAATCTCAATCGATGGCTTGTACTGATAGCATCAACATCAATCTTGCTTTGTACTGGTGCGATTTATGCTTTTAGTGTTTTTGCCGGTCCTTTAAGTGCCGCTAAAAATTGGAGTATGTCAGAGGTGATGACAGCGTTTGCTATTAATTCAGCTGTTGGCCCAATTCCTATGATTTTAGGTGGCTTTTTAACGGATAGAGGATTAGCTAAATGGTCTAGTGTTTTAGGTGGTTTGCTGTTTGGACTAGGCTTTTTTCTGACGGGTTATGTGACCAGTCCACTAATGCTTTATGTGACTTATGGCTTATTAAGTGGCTTTGGTCAAGGGCTTGCTTATTCGGGCTGTTTAAGTAATACCATTAAATTATTTCCTGATAAAAAAGGTCTCGCTTCAGGTATCATTACAGCAGGTATGGGGGGCGCTGCAATTATATCAGCACCAATCGGTAACCATTTGATTGAGCGTTTTGATGTGCTATATGCTTTCCAAATTCTAGGTTGTACCTACATAGCTGTGGTTATTGTTGCCAGTTTCTTTATAAAGGTAGCACCCGCTAATTATCAACCGCAAGGTTGGACTCAAGCACACAGCCAACAAAATGCGCCTATTGTTAACAAAAATTGGCAACAAATGCTACAAACGCCATATTTTTACCTCATATTTTTTATGTTAGGTACTGGTGCATTTTCTGGGTTGATGATAGCTTCGAATGCATCGAGTATTGGGCAAAACATGTTTGGGCTATCTTCTGTGGCAGCAGCATTTTATGTCAGTTTATATTCATTAAGTAATTGTGCTGGGCGAGTTGTTTGGGGAACGGTATCGGATAAACTTGGTCGTAATCGAACATTAGATATTATCTTTTCGGTAATTATTTTGGCTTTTATGGCATTTTTATTTATTCCAACACAAGCCGGATTTGCAATAGGAATTATCGCGCTTGGTTTATGCTTTGGTGGTGTGATGGGCGTGTTCCCACCAATGGTTATGGAAAATTATGGACCGATTCACCAAGGTGTTAACTACGGTATTATTTTTGTGGGTTATTCTTCAGCGGCATTTTTTGCACCAAAATTAACGGCGGATATCCTTATCAATAATAATGGCAGTTATACTTACGCATTTTATATTGCGATCGCTGTAGCCTTTGTTGGCTTAGTGTTAAACATGATTTATAAATTTACTAAACAAAGACAATCGAACAATTAATAATAAGTTCGCATTTAAGCTAAAGGAGCCAGATTTCTGTGCTCCTTATTTTGTATACTTAACTACCAATCTAATAATTCACTATTATATACATTATTATGTTCGTTCTATCGACTCAAGGACGATGTTTTTATCAATGCCATCAAGCACTTCAACTTGTCCAATTTGTGTCGGAATAACCAGCCTGAGTTTGCCTGATAAAACTTTTTTATCGCGTAACATGTGAGGAATATAAGCATCACTTGTCATTTGAGATGGCCGGGTAACTGGAAGTTTTGCTCTAATAAGCAGTGTTTTAATACGATCAATATCAGCGGTTGTAAATTTACCCAACAGTTTAGCTGTTTGAGCAGCCATCAACATACCGACACTGACAGCCTCACCATGTAACCAATTACCATAACCTAATTCTGCTTCGATGGCATGACCATAAGTATGACCCAGATTTAAAATTGCACGCATATCTTGTTCAGTTTCGTCGGCCGCAACTACCTGTGCTTTGAGTTCGCAGCAGCGATAAATGCAATAACTGAGTGCTTCGACATCTAATTTAAGTAACTGGTCAATGTGCAATTCTAACCAATTAAAAAAATCAGCATCCATAATAATGCCATATTTTATGACTTCGGCCAGACCTGCTGATAATTCACGCTGTGGTAACGTTTTTAAACAATTGAGATCGATAACCACTGATTGAGGTTGATAAAATGCGCCAATCATATTTTTACCAAGAGGGTGATTAATGGCGGTTTTACCACCAACAGACGAGTCCACTTGCGAAAGTAAAGTTGTGGGCACCTGTATAAATTTAATTCCTCGTTGATACGCTGATGCCGCAAATCCAGCGACATCACCAATAACACCACCACCTAATGCAATTAGTCTGGAATTGCGCGTATGATTATTGGCAAGCAAAGCGGTAAGAATTTTATTCCATGTTTCCATGGTTTTATATTGTTCACCATCAGGCAAAATGACAGAATCAGTTTTTATACCGTTGTCTTCAAGCATATGAATTAAAGTTTGTAAATATAGTGGAGCAATGGTGTCATTGGTTGCGATTAATACACGTTGACCTGGCTGGAGTTTGAAATGTTTAAATTGAGTTAAAAGATTTTCGCCGATAGTAATAGGATAACTACGTTTTGCTAGCGCCACATTTAAAATTTTTTGCATAATAATACCCAGACAAGTCAAAGCTAATTTATTGTTGCATGTTAGCGATAAAAAAGTAGCAGTGCAACTTAGAATCATTTAAACTTATCGCCAATTTTGTTTAGTAATATTAAATTTAATATGTCAATATCTCTTGTTTTAGCTCAAAAAAATTGGCGCGTAGGCGATATAGAAGGCAATGCTCAAAAAATTATTGAATTAATCAATAGCCATGTATCTTGTGATCTTATTATCTTTTCAGAATTAGCGTTATGTGGTTATCCACCTGAAGATCTTATCTTTCGTTCAGATTTTAAACAACGTTGCCAAAAAGCATTATCAAATATCCAACAAGCTAGCACAAAATGTGCTGTGATTGTTGGTCATCCAGATTGGCAAGGTGATAAAATTTATAACTCACTTTCGTTTTTTGCCGAAGGAAAATTGTTAGCGGCTTATCATAAACAGTTGCTTCCTAATTATGATGTATTTGATGAAAAACGTTACTTTACTGCTGGAACACAAACTTGTGTAGTGCATTTTAAAGGTCAAAAAATAGGCTTATTAATTTGTGAAGATCTTTGGCAAAATCAACCTATTGATGATATCAAACAAGCACAAGCTGATTTTGTCATCACTATCAATGCTTCACCTTATGATTACCAAAAACAAAAACAACGACAAGATTTAATTAAAGCACATGCTACTCGTACTCAATTACCGATTATTTATGTTAATCAGGTAGGGGGGCAAGATGAGCTGATATTTGACGGTGATTCTTTTGTCTGTAATGAGCATGGCGATATCATTTGCCAATTGAAATCCTTTCAAGAGCAAGTCGCCTTTTTTGCGTTTTCTTCTAATTACCCATCTCAACAAGTTGAGATAACAGAACAATCCCAATTAGCATCGGTATATGATGCATTAGTTTTGGCAACCCGTGATTATATTACTAAAAATGGTTTTCAAGGGGCGGTATTGGGACTATCTGGTGGGATCGATTCTGCTTTGACGCTTGCTATTGCCGTTGATGCGCTTGGTAAAGATAAAGTACAAGCCGTCATGATGCCATTTCGATATACGGCCGATATTAGTATTGCTGATGCTAAAGAAGAGGCTGAAATATTAGGTGTTGAATTTGATATTATCTCGATTGAACCAATGTTTGATGCATTTATGTCTTCATTAACTCCCTTATTTGCAGGAACACAAAAAGATACTACCGAAGAAAATCTGCAAGCACGTTGTCGAGGTGTTATTTTAATGGCACTTTCTAACAAACGCCGTAGACTGGTTTTAACTACTGGCAATAAAAGTGAAATGTCGGTTGGTTATGCAACGCTTTATGGTGATATGGCAGGTGGGTTTGACGTACTTAAAGATGTGCCTAAAACGATGGTGTTTGCATTATCTCAATTCCGCAATACACGTTCTTATGTTATTCCTGACAGAGTTATTACTCGTCCACCTTCAGCGGAGCTTGCACCCGATCAGAAAGATGAAGACAGTTTACCGCCATATGAAATTTTGGATGGCATATTAAAAGGTTATGTTGAGCAAGATCTTACCGTTTTACAACTTAAGTCACAAGGGTATGAAGAGCAAACCATAAGACAGGTAATTAAACTGGTTGATATAAATGAATATAAAAGACGTCAAGCAGCTGTCGGTCCTAAAATTACAACGCGCAACTTTGGAAAAGGCAGACGCTATCCAATTACTTCTGCTTTTGGATTTAACAATTGGCCATCGGCAATTAAGGGCAAATAGATATGAAAAAAATAGAAGCTATCATCAAACCATTTAAACTAGATGATATTCGTGAGGCACTAGCTGATCAAGGTATTACGGGGATGACCGTGACTGAGGTTAAAGGCTTTGGTCGTCAAAAAGGCCATACTGAGCTTTATCGTGGCGCTGAATACATGGTGGACTTTTTACCCAAAGTAAAAATCGAACTGGTTGTATCAGATGATATTTTAGAAATGTGCATTGATACCATTATGAAAACAGCGCAAACAGGCAAAATTGGTGACGGTAAAATTTTTGTCTATAATGTAGAACAAGTTATCCGTATTCGTACTGGTGAGATGGATGATTCTGCAATTTAATTGAGATTATTTGATATCAGGTCGCTCTTGTTTGAGTAATTCATTAGTCACAATGCCCTGCATAGAACAAATAAGCAGATTCATATTTGTGCCTTTTTCAATTAAGAGTAATTTTTCTGTTGTATCCGGTGCTGGAATTGTTTTTACACCAACTACAGTACCGGTGTTTTCTTTCCATACATGAACATCATCATTAATGTTACGAATCATTGGATTGGCGATGTACAGTAAGTCATCTTCCATATCTTTCCAATTGATAAAATTTAATGTCTCTTTTATTTGATTTATATCGTTATCAATAATAAAACCCCAAAAATAATATTTTCCTATTTTGCCTAAATCCATCGCACTATCATAATAACCTTTAATTGTTAGATTGTTATAGTGGATAGGGGTTTGAAAATAAACATAATTTTTATTAGTGTCACTGCGATTTTCAACGGGAATAAAGGCCTGATTATTATTAATTACATTGACATTTGTTACTTTTAGTAACTCATCTTTATTATCATATATAGCTTTGAAAAAATTGGTATTACAGAGAGATAATGACTCTATTAATGGTAATTTATCGGCTGATGCGACAAAAGAACAAACTATTAGTATTACTGTAATAACGCTTTTGATCATGTTGGTTGGAGTTGACAAAAAATAAAAATTATTAAGTTAAGTTGCCTTGATTGTATAATTTTTAAAGAATAATAACAATGTTAATCCCCCTTTTCTTTTTTAAAGAATTATTAAGATTGGTGAATACTTAACCTTTATTAAAGGTATTGAGTAAATCTAACAATATAATTATATATTTTATCAAGCAATAATCTTATTTATCTTTATTTATGGAAGACTGATCCCAAAATGATGAATTTATTTGAAAAATAGTTTGAGTATTAGAAAAATTACTATAATTTTATTTGAGCAGTAAGTTGTTTATGTTATTCAGTCAATTAATTTTAAATGGAAATAAATTATGAGTTCAACATTTGCAAATAAAATACTAGAAGATTTTTCTTGCTTTGAGGATATTTCAATCAAAACATTTTTTGGTGGATTTAGTATCAATAGCAAAGGAGTCATGTTTGGATGGATTGGTAAAGGTGAGATATATTTAAGGGGGCATGATCACTATCGTTCAGTTTTTATTGATTTGGATATGCCCACATTAACACTACCAACCGCAATGTCTAGAAAATCACTTGATTATTATAAAGTGAGTGATGAATTGTTAAAACATCCTAATAAGCTTCACGCTATGGTCAAAATGGTCATTGAATATGCTATTTTAGAACATAGTGAGAAAATTCAATTAAAAAATCAGCAAATTAAGACTTTACCTAATATCAACTTATCTTTGGAAAAACTATTATTTAGCGTTGGTATAACCAATATAGAAATATTTAATAAAGTTGGTTATCTGGAGGCTTTTTACCGAATTAAGAGTATAAAATCGACTATTTCGGACAATGTTCTATTTGTTTTATATAGTGCATTAAATTATTGCCATGTAGAAGTATTATCTAAATCGACAAAAACTGATATTGAAGTTGCATATCAAGATTTTTTAGACAATATATCGGATAATTAAGTTGTAAACTTTTATCTATTATTATGATTATCAGTCAACCATGAAAATAACAGTTATCCTGAAATCAATTCATGTTAGGATAACTGTTTTTTTGTAAATATTGTTATGAAGACGTTCTACGACGTGATGTTCGTTTAAATGGCTTTGGTGTAGGTAAATTCGTTAATAGTGCTGTTGGATCGTATTGGCTAACAGGAATAGCATGATCAATCGCTTTTTCGATAGCGGGTAAATTTTGTGAGTAACGTTCACAAGCAAGTGAAATAGAATAACCTTCTGCACCAGCACGACCAGTACGCCCGATTCTATGTCTGTAATCATCACAGTCATCGGGTAAGTCGTAATTAAAAACATGTGTTACATGAGGAATATGTAAACCTCGCGCAGCCACATCTGTTGCCACTAAAATATCTAAATCGCCTTGCGTAAATTGTTCAAGAATCGATAAACGTTTCTTTTGTGCAATATCACCAGTTAATAATCCAACTCGATGGCCATCTGCAACTAAATGGCGCCATATTTTTTCACACGCAACTTTGGTATTGGCAAACACAATACAGCGATCTGGCCACTCTTCTTCTATTAGTGTTTGTAACAGCGCTAATTTATCTTCATTCGATGGGAAAAATAGTTCTTCTTTTATACGATGACCAATTTTTTGTTCTGGTTCCACTTCAACATATTGTGGATTATTCATATGCTCAAATGCTAATTCACGGACATTATGCGTGAGTGTTGCAGAAAATAGCATAGTTAATCGTTTTTGTGGTGGCGTCATGTGTCTAAAAATCCAACGAACATCCCGAATAAATCCTAAGTCAAACATACGGTCAGCTTCATCTAAAACAACAACTTGTATTGACTCAAGATTTATATAATTTTGTTTAGCATAATCGATCAAACGACCTGTCGTTGCGATGAGAATATCGACGCCAGCTGATAACATTTTTAATTGTTTATCATAACCATCACCACCAAATGCTAAACCTAGTTTTAGACCTGTTTGTTCTGATAATACTTGAGCATCATGATAGATTTGCACAACGAGTTCGCGAGTTGGCGCGATAATGATTGCTCGAGGTTGGTTGGTTTGATGATCAGGTAATGGTTGATGATTCAATAAATAATTAAACGTTGAGGCTAAAAACGCGATGGTTTTTCCTGTCCCTGTTTGTCCCTGCCCAGCAATATCAATTCCTTTTGTGGTTAACGGTAACGTCTTTTCTTGAATTGGCGTACAATAAGTAAAGCCATTTTGATCAAGGGCTTTTAGTACTAATGGATGTAAAGGAAACTGACTAAAAGTCGTTTTGGTGAGATAGGATTGAATCATTATGGTTTCAAAGTTAATTATCAAAGTTTTTTAATTATAACATATTAGTCATACTGACATCACTAATAATTATCTCCTATTATAATAATTACTAGCGCGTGCTTTGAAAATATTTTAACATTTAAAACCATAAAAATTATATTATTATTGGAGATAATAAAATGAGTCATAATATTGTTGCGTTAACTGAAGCAAGTTTTGAGAAAACCATTAACGAAGCAACTAAACCCGTACTAGTTGATTTTTGGGCTGAATGGTGTGGTCCTTGTAAAATGGTTGCGCCTATTTTAGAAGAAATAGCTCAAGAATATAGTGATCGTATCGTTATTGCTAAACTAAATGTTGAAGAAAATCCTAATATAGCACCTAAGTTTGGTATTCGTGGCATTCCTACATTACTCATTTTCAAAAATGGTGAAGTTGTTTCAACACAAGTTGGCGCGTTATCTAAAGCCCAATTGAAAAGTTTTATTGAAGCACAATTGTAATAGTTGTGATTGCTGCCCTCACAAAATCAATAAAAAACAGTAATAAGCGTAATAAAAATTACGCTTATTACTGCTTAAATCAAGTGCGTTGTTATATTCAATAACATAATTAAATATAGACAGACTACCTTTTTTAGTGTAAATTGCTAACTTCTTACGAAAGCTCCTTTCTGCAATCCATTGTTTTTATTGATTAAGTGGGTGAACAGTCTATATTTAAACGCATAATTATCATTGAAAACTTAGTAATTCATTGCGTTTGTATATTGTAAGAAAGAGATTTTTTTATTAATAAATGAAAGAAATATACAAAAATAGCAGTAATTGCAAACATATCAATTTTATCCTCAAGAATTTTTAAAATTATGAATTTAACTGAATTAAAAAACACTTCTGTTTCCGAGCTTGTAACGCTTGGCGAAAAAACAATGGGTCTTGAAAATCTTGCTCGCCTTAGAAAACAAGACATTATTTTTGCTATTTTAAAACAGCATGCCAAAAGTGGTGAAGATATCTTTGGTGACGGTGTGCTTGAAATTTTGCAAGATGGATTTGGCTTTTTACGTTCTGCTGATAGTTCGTATTTAGCGGGTCCTGATGATATTTATGTTTCACCTAGTCAAATCAGACGATTTAACTTGCGGACGGGTGATACCATTGCCGGTAAAATAAGACCGCCTAAAGAAGGTGAACGTTATTTTGCTTTATTAAAAGTTAATGAAGTTAATCATGATAAACCTGAAGATGCCCGCAATAAAATCCTCTTTGAAAACTTAACTCCGCTTCACCCAAATTCTCGATTACGTATGGAACGAGGTAATGGTTCAACAGAAGATATCACAGCAAGAGTACTTGATTTAGCATCACCTATCGGTAAAGGTCAACGTGGTTTGATTGTTGCTCCACCGAAAGCAGGTAAAACCATGCTTCTGCAAAATATCGCACAAAGTTTAGCGGTAAATCATCCTGAATGTGAGTTAGTTGTCTTGATGATTGATGAACGTCCTGAAGAAGTTACCGAGATGCAACGTTTAGTTAAAGGTGAAGTGGTTGCTTCAACTTTTGATGAACCAGCAGCAAGACATGTTCAAGTTGCGGAAATGGTAATTGAACGAGCAAAACGTTTAGTTGAACATAAAAAAGATGTGATTATTCTATTAGACTCAATTACTCGTTTGGCGCGTGCTTACAATACTGTTATTCCTTCATCGGGCAAAGTATTAACAGGTGGTGTGGATGCAAATGCTTTACATCGCCCTAAACGCTTTTTTGGTGCAGCACGTAATGTAGAAGAGGGTGGTAGCTTAACCATTATTGCAACAGCATTAATTGATACCGGTTCAAAAATGGACGAAGTTATTTACGAGGAGTTTAAAGGTACCGGTAATATGGAAGTACACTTATCTCGTAAGATTGCTGAGCGTCGTGTTTTCCCTGCTATTGATTTTAATCGTTCAGGTACACGTAAAGAAGATTTAATGACTTCGCCTGATGAACTACAAAAAATGTGGATTCTACGTAAGATCTTAAACCCAATGGGTGAAATTGATGCGATGGAATTTTTAATTGATAAATTAGCGATGACCAAAACCAATGACGAGTTTTTTGAAATGATGAAACGCTCATGATTTTGGGAATCAATTAGCTTAGTCAAAAATAAAATAGCCGTATTATATCTTGATACGGTTTTTTTATGGCAAAATATAAGATAATTTATAAAACCCGTTTAAGTTTTAAGTTGTAAAAACCTTATTATCAAGGTCATGTGAGATTATATAAAGGAGCCAAATCATGTCTAAACAACAAATCGGTGTTATTGGAATGGCAGTAATGGGGCGAAATCTTGCTCTTAATATTGAAAGCCGTGGATATACTGTCGCGATTTATAATCGCTCTAAAGATAAAACCGAGCAAGTGATGGCTGAACATCCCGATAAACAATTGGTTCCCCATTTTACGATTGAAGATTTTGTTGCTTCATTAGAAAAACCGCGCCGTATTCTGATAATGGTACAAGCAGGTAAAGGAACGGATGCCGTAATTGATGAGCTACGCCCCCTGTTAGATAAAGGCGACATTATTATTGATGGTGGTAACGCCTATTTTGAAGATACCATCCGTCGCAATAAAATGCTTTCAGATGAGGGTTTTAATTTTATTGGTACTGGTGTTTCTGGTGGTGAGGAAGGAGCACTTAAAGGACCATCTATTATGCCTGGTGGTCAAAAAGAAGCCTATGATTTAGTTGCACCAATATTAGAGAAAATCGCTGCCAAAGCTGACGGTGAACCATGTGTTACTTATATTGGACCTGATGGCGCAGGCCATTATGTGAAAATGGCTCACAATGGTATTGAGTATGGTGATATGCAGCTAATTGCTGAAAGCTATTCAGTATTAAAACATGTGGTCGGATTAGATAATGAGCAATTATCAAGTGTGTTTACTGACTGGAATAAGGGCGAGTTAAATAGTTATTTAATTGAAATTACTGCTGATATTTTTAAATATAAGGATGAACAAGGTCAATATCTGATAGATGTGATTTTAGATGCAGCAGGTAATAAAGGAACCGGTAAATGGACCAGTCAAAGTGCATTAGATTTAGGTGAGCCTTTATCATTGATTACTGAATCAGTATTTGCCCGTTACATTTCGGCTATTAAAGATCAGCGTGTTGCTGCGGCAAAAGTTTTAAAAGGGCCACAACAAGTGACTTATACTGGTGATAAAAAAGAATTAATTGAGAAGGTTCGCAAAGCACTTTATATGGGAAAAATTATCTCTTATGCTCAAGGTTTTGCACAACTCAAAGCTGCATCAACTCATTATAATTGGCAGTTAAATTTTGGTGAAATTGCTAAAATATTTAGAGCAGGATGCATTATTCGTGCACAATTTTTACAAAAAATTACTGATGCTTACGCAGACAATAATGATATAGATAATTTGTTATTAACACCTTATTTTTCTCAAACAGCTCAAGCTTATCAGCAAGCATTACGTGATGTGGTTTGTTTAGCCGTTCAACAAGGTATTGCAGTGCCAACGCTTTCTGCTGCTATTGCTTATTACGATAGTTATCGTTCGCCTGTTTTACCAGCGAATTTAATTCAAGCACAACGAGATTATTTTGGTGCGCATACCTATAAACGTTTAGACAAAGAAGGTGTATTTCACACTGATTGGTTAAATATTGAATCGTAATTGGTCGTAATACTGTTACATCTATTTTTTAGTTAGAGTGTAAGTATACCTTCCGCTCTAACTAAAAAATTCTTTGAATCCGCCCCGCTTTATTAAGCTCATTTCTATTATTAAAAATAAAAACCGTTGCGTGCATTAATCTTAGGCTTGTCAAGCAATTTTATTTTTTTTAAATTGTAGAAAAACACAATATATGGTGTATAATCATAATATATTTACTATATATAGTATCAGTCAAGCGATGTGAAAATTCCGGCGTATATCAAATTAAGTCTAATATTCTAATAAAGATTTAAGAAATCCCGATAATTATAATGAGTATTAACATTGATATATGACCCATTAACCGCTAATAAACCATGAATATTGAGGAGTATATATGCCCGTAGTCATCAAACGTGATGGTTGTCAAACCGCATTTAATGAAGGTCGGATTAAAGATGCCATAGTTAAAGCAGCTGTTGCTGCTAATGTGAATGATCCTGATTATTGTGCTGCTGTTGCTCGCGTTGTGACTAATCAAATGACAGAACGTGAAAGTGTTGATATTAACGAAATTCAAAATGCGGTTGAAAATCAGTTAATGTCAGGACCTTATAAAAAACTGGCAAGGACTTATATTGAATATCGACATGATCGTGACCGAGCGCGAGACCAACGTAGTCGTTTGACTCAAGATATTCGCGGCTTAATTGAACAGAGTAATGTTGCAATTTTGAACGAAAATGCTAATAAAGATAGTAAAGTTATTCCAACACAACGCGATTTGTTAGCCGGTATTGTAGCAAGGCATTATGCTAAACAATACTTATTACCAAAAGAAATATCACGCGCTCATGATTGTGGCGAGATTCATTATCATGATTTAGATTATGCACCATTTTTTCCTATGTTTAACTGTATGTTAATTGATTTAGATGGTATGTTGACCAATGGCTTTAAAATGGGTAACGCTGAAATTGAGCCACCAAAGTCGATTGCAACAGCGACAGCGGTCACCGCACAAATAATTGCACAAGTTGCGAGCCATATTTATGGTGGTACAACTATTAATCGTATCGATGAAGTGCTAGCGAAATTTGTTACCATTAGTTATCAAAAACATAAACAAATCGCTCAAGAGTGGGATATACCTAATCCAGAGGCATATGCAGAAAGCCGTACTCAAAAAGAGTGTTATGATGCGTTTCAATCTTTAGAGTATGAAGTTAATACTTTACATACTGCTAATGGCCAAACTCCTTTTGTTACTTTTGGTTTTGGTTTAGGAACAAGTTGGGAATCACGTTTAATTCAAGAATCTATTCTAAAAGTTCGCATTAAGGGTTTAGGTAAAAATCATAAAACAGCAGTTTTCCCAAAATTGGTGTTTGCCATTAAAGATGGTATTAATCACAAACAAGGTGATATTAATTACGATATTAAAGCGCTAGCGTTAGAGTGCGCAAGTAAGCGTATGTATCCTGATATCTTGAATTACGATAAAGTGGTTGAGGTTACAGGATCATTTAAAACCCCAATGGGATGTCGAAGCTTTTTAGGTGTTTATGAAGAAGATGGTGAGCAAATTCACGATGGACGTAATAATCTTGGCGTGATTAGTTTGAATCTGCCGCGTATTGCCATTGAAGCCCAAGGTGATGAATCTCGTTTCTGGCAAATTTTAGATAAGCGTTTAGAATTATGCAAAGAAGCCTTAATGACACGTATTGCTCGTCTTGAAGGGGTAAAAGCTCGCGTCGCACCTATTTTATATATGGAAGGGGCTTGTGGTGTGAGATTAAAAGAAGATGATAGTGTTTGTGAAATATTCAAAAATGGTCGAGCTTCGATTTCTTTAGGCTATATCGGTATTCACGAAACATTAAATGCACTTTATGGAAATAAAACGCATCCATTTGATAATGATACATTGCGCGAAAAAGGCGTAGCTATTGTTCAGCGTTTACGACAAGCCGTGGAACAGTGGAAAGCTGAAACGGGTTATGGATTTAGTTTGTATAGTACCCCAAGCGAAAACCTTTGTGATCGTTTTTGTCGACTTGATACTGCTGAATTTGGTGTTATTCCAGGGGTAACTGACAAAGGTTATTATACAAATAGTTTTCATTTAGATGTAGAGAAGAAAGTCAATCCATACGAAAAAATAGAGTTTGAAAAGCCTTATCCTGAAGTAGCTAATGGCGGATTCATTTGTTATGGTGAATACCCTAACATGATGAATAATATTAAAGCATTAGAGGATGTTTGGGATTATAGTTATAGTCGAGTTCCTTACTATGGGACTAACACCCCGATTGATGAGTGCTATGAGTGTGGCTACACTGGTGAATTTTCGTGTACAAGTAAAGGTTTTGTTTGTCCAAGTTGTGGTAATCATGATTCGTCAAAAGTCTCAGTTACTCGCCGAGTTTGTGGCTATTTAGGTAGTCCTGATGCTCGTCCATTTAATGCCGGTAAACAAGAGGAAGTAAAACGACGAGTTAAACATTTAAACAATGGTCAAATTGGATAATGTTAATTAAATAGTTATGAATTATCATCGTTATTATCCTGTAGATGTTGTAAATGGTGAAGGCACGCGTTGCGTGCTGTTTGTCGCAGGTTGTGTACATCAGTGTCCTGGTTGTTATAACAAAAGTACATGGGGAATCAATTCAGGTGTGCCTTTTACACAATCGCTTGAAGATCAAATTATTAAAGATCTGCAAGACACAGAGATCAAACGCCAAGGATTATCGCTTTCTGGTGGTGATCCTTTGCATCCACAAAATGTTCCAGCTATATTAAAATTAGTTCAACGGGTTAAATCAGAATGTATTAACAAAGATATTTGGCTATGGACGGGGTATAAACTTGATGAATTAACCGCCGAACAACAAGCAGTAGTGCCTTATATTGATGTATTAATTGATGGTAAATTTATTCAAGAACTTGCTGATCCTCGGCTGTTATGGCGAGGAAGCAGCAATCAAATCATACATCGATTTAAACAATAAAATTATTTGCCATTATTGCGATTTGTGTAAGTTTAAAAGATAAGAAATCGCTTCACGATAATTAATTTCTAGATTTTCACTGCTAGACGAGGTGATGTGTAAGTCAGTAATTTTACCATTATCAATACCATAAACCCATCCGTGCAAATTAACTTTTTGACCGCGCTGCCATGCCGATTGAATAATGGTTGAGTGACCTAAATTATAAACTTGCTCAATGACGTTGAGTTCACATAAAATATCTAGGCGAATATGCGCTGGAAATTCACCAATAAGTGAGCTATATCGAAACCATAAATCTCGAATATGTAGAAGCCAATTGTTAATTAAACCTAAATCTGGGTTTTCAACAGCTGAGCGTATTCCACCACATCCTAAATGGCCACAGACAATAATATCTTCAATTTTAAGTACATCAACGGCATATTGGACGACAGATAAACAATTGAGATCGGTATGAATGACTAAATTACCTACATTTCGATGGACAAATAATTCACCAGGTTGCAATTTAATCAGTTTTTCGGCAGGAACCCGGCTATCAGAACAGCCGATCCATAAAAATTTAGGATTTTGGGCAATTGCTAGTTGTTTAAAAAATTCGGGATCTTCTTGCTCAATTTTTTCTGACCACTCGTGATTAAAACGAATTAAATCGTTTACATTTACCATTCATCTATTCCTTTAATATTTCATTATTATAAGATTGTATTATTTTTGAAAATAAACTTTATATTATTTAATTGGTTTCAATGTGTTGGATTTTACTTTTCATTATTAATTTTCGCCACATTGGTGTGGTTAAAATTTTGGCCTTGATAATTTTGCTGTATAATTTTAGACGTAATAGTAGTGTTTTTTGGTAATACAGTTTATTGGGTTTTGCTTGGCCGCTATTTAATATTTTACTTAGAATCTCAGCGCTATCGAGTGCATAGCTAATTCCTTCCAAAGAACTTGCACTAATAAAACCAGCCGCTTCACCGATTAAAAATATGTTCTCATTGCCCGTGTAAAAATCGCGTAAACGATTTGGATAGATAACGAGGCATTTTTCAGTTTTGACTAAATCACTAAAAATAAAACCTTGTTGCGTTAATTTTTGTTTTAACTTTTCGAAATGTTGATTTGCTTCTTTTTTTGCAAAGGCTCCACCTAAAATAAAGTAACCATCTTTAGACATACTCCATGCATAACAGTTAGTTAAATTGTTGTCAAAAATGCAAGAATAAAAAGGTGTAGTATGTTTTTCAGCAAACCATTGCTGAATAGCGACATATTGTCTAATGGAATGTTTAGGGTAACGCATTCGCCTTACAATGGAATTAGCACCATCAGCACCTACGACATATTGAGCAGTGAATTTTTGTTCTCTATTATTTTCATCAACATAAGTGACTTGGTATCCATCAATGATTCTTCTTACTTCTTTGCATAACGTATTATGTAAAACAGTAACGGTTTCGGGAATGAGTGACTTTAGCCATAGATCAAACTTATGTCGATCAAAGCTGATATAACTGCGTTGATAATTACGAACTAGTTGAGTTTGCAAATCGATGGTTTTAACGCTAAATATTTGTGGATCGGTTAAAATGTCAGCAGGTATGTTTAATTTTTGTCTGACAAAAGATTTTTGCGCATCATTTGCCAGTAATCCACCACATGGTTTATGAAAGCCATCATGACCTGTTTGGTTTTTTTTGTCTAGTGCAATAATTTTAAATGAAGGACTAAGTAATCGTGCCAACGTACTACCGGCAGGCCCTAGACCAATAATTGCAATATCGTAATCCATAAAATTATGTTATTTGCCCTATCAATTTTTGACTAATGTTATATTATCACATTTAAAGTGAAATGTGGCTAATCAAGGACGAGAATAGGGTAAGTTAGGTATCGTTGACATAGTATTTATTAAGCTATATGGATATATAATCCCATATAGCTAAGTTAAAATTGGCTATTTTTAACTGGCAACGGTTGTCAAAAAAGCTTGGTTTAATTCTTCAAAGGGTAAAGTTCGGCTAATTATGACTAAACGTGATAGTTTTTCTGCCGAATCTTGCCAGGGTGAACCATAATCAAAGCCAACGACTTTGTGGACACCTTGAACAATTAAGCGTTGTGGATTATTTTTGATAGCAAGTACACCTTTGTATCGTAGCATGTCATTGCCGTATTGCTCGACTAAATTTTCCATAAAAGAACCAATTTTTTTGATATCAAGCTCACCTGCTTCAAAAAGATAAGAGCAAATATCATCATTCCATGATTGAGTTTGCTTTTGTCGAGGCAGAACAGTGAAATCGGCCATAAATTTTTTGGCGGGATTAATGACAAAATAGCCTTTATGAATACTTAGATCATCCGTTAGATCAAAAGCATGTATATCAATCCACTGCGATTTAGGTATTTGCCCGTTTACGGCTTCAATGATTGTGGCTTTATGGTTGATGTTGTTAATTCGATTAATCACTTTTAATTTTTCTGAATTACTAATGCAGTCAGTTTTAGTCACAATAATACGATCTGCAAACCCAATTTGTGAAAGCGTGACGCGATGCTCATCAAGATGCTGTAAGATATGCTGGGCATCGACTAAAGTAATAATTGCATCAAGTTGAAAGCTTTGACGAATCAAATCATCAATAAAAAATAGTTGAATAATTGGTGCAGGATCGGCAAGTCCAGTTGTTTCAATTATTAATCGATCAAATAATAACTCTCCTGCTATGCGCTGATCGTGTAATTGGTATAAGGCATCGGTTAGCTCTCCTTGTACTGTACAACAGATGCATCCATTAGTCATTTCAACAATTTTAATGTCGGTTGTTACATTTAGCAGATGGCTATCAACGTTTATCGGGCCAAACTCATTTTCGATAATAATTATTTTTTCGTTAGGATTCTGTGCTAACAAATGATTAATTAATGTGGTTTTACCTGAACCTAAAAATCCAGTTAATAAAGTGACAGGTATTGATGGGGAACTGGTTTGTATTGTCATTTCTTCATTCTTTACTTTTTAGCAACTAGCAACATTTGAATCCGCCTTTACCACCGTAACGTGCATCTTGCCGTTCTTTAAAAAACTCTTCATAAGTCATAGGCGTTTGTTCTGGGTGGGTTAGTTTCATATGTTGAACATAAGTATCATAATCTGGAATACCGACCATAAGTTTAGCTGCTTGGCCTAGATATTTTCCTGCTTTGGCGATTGAATCAAACATATTTTATCTCTTATTAGCTAAAGATATTGATAAGTAGATCTTATTTCTTCATTATAATCTGTGACACATAAATCACGAATTACTGTTGATTCACTATAAAGTGCTAATTTGTTTGAGTCAATTGCTGATTAATACTAATTTATACAATGCTATAAAAGCTTAAAAGCAATTTTAATTTTGATTGATTAAATTCAAGTGGTGATGTTTTAAAAAAGGTTTCAATAAATTGATTTATCTATGAGTAAATAACTTTTATAATATCGGGCAATTTAATTCTAATAAGAGTCTATAATGGAAAAGTTTCACCTTACTGGTCCAACTTCTTTAAATGGTGAAGTTGTGATTTCTGGGGCTAAAAATGCAGCCCTACCTATTTTATTTGCTGCAATTTTAGCTGAAAAACCCGTCGAAATTCAAAATATTCCTAAGTTAAAAGATATTGATACAACGTTAGAATTACTCAGTCAGTTAGGTGTGAAATGTACCCGCAATGGCTCGATTCATTTAGATGCAGGGCAAGTTAATAATTATTGCGCACCTTATGAGCTAGTGAAAACTATGCGCGCATCCATTTGGGCATTAGGCCCATTAGTTGCTCGATTTGGTCATGGTCAAGTATCTTTACCTGGGGGATGTGCTATTGGTGCTCGACCTGTTGATTTACATATTATTGGCTTGCAACAACTAGGGGCAACAATTTCTCTTGACGAGGGTTATGTTAAAGCAACTGTCGATGGTCGATTAAAAGGCGCACATATTGTAATGGATAAAGTTAGTGTTGGTGCTACTGTGACTATTATGTCAGCAGCAACATTAGCGGAAGGGAAAACGATAATCGAAAATGCTGCCTGTGAGCCTGAAATTGTTGATACGGCTAAATTTTTAAATACGTTAGGTGCTAAAATCTCGGGTGCTGGTACCGTGCGTATTGAGATAGAAGGCGTAGAGCGATTAGGCGGCGGCGTACATGAAGTGGTTTCAGATCGCATCGAAACCGGTACCTTTTTGGTAGCAGCAGCGATATCAAAAGGTAAAATTACCTGTCGTAAAACAGATCCAAAATTGCTTGATGCTGTATTATCTAAACTAAAAGAAGCGGGCGCTGATATCCAAACTGGCGATGACTGGATTTGCTTAGATATGCAAGGTAAACAGCTTAATGCAGTTAATATCCATACTGCTCCTTATCCTGGGTTTCCAACTGATATGCAAGCTCAATTCTCTTTACTTAATATGGTTGCTCAAGGCACAGGAATTATTAAAGAAACAATTTTTGAAAATCGATTTATGCATGTCCCTGAACTTATTCGAATGGGCGCTAGAGCCGAGATTGAAGGTAACACTTTAATCACGCATGGAGTTGATAAACTAAGTGGTGCCCAAGTTATGGCAACTGATTTACGTGCTTCAGCTAGTTTGGTTTTAGCCGGTTGTATTGCTGAAGGTTCGACATTGGTTGATCGTATTTATCACATAGATCGTGGTTATGATAATATTGAAGATAAGCTTAGAAAATTAGGCGCTAATATTGAAAGAATTAAGTAGTTTTTAACTTAAAATACTTGTAAATACAACGTAAGGTGATAAAGGAGTGTAATCGTGACAAAACAAGCTTTGGTCTGTTTATCAAATGGTTGTGAAGAAACAGAAGCTGTAACAACAATTGACCTTTTAACCCGAGCGGGTATTAATGTTGCCACCGCAAGTATTTCGCAGGATAGAGAAGTGCATTGCTCAAGAGGGGTGACTATTTTAGCTCAAAAAACTTGGCTTGAAGTTAAAGAACTTAATTTTGATGTTGTTATTTTACCTGGTGGATTAAAAGGCGCAGAAAATTTTCGTGATTGTCCTGCGCTTATTGAAAAACTACAGCAAACCCATCAAGCTGGAAATATCGTTGCTGCAATCTGTGCTTCACCAGCAATGGTTTTACAGCATCATCATTTATTTCCTAACGCTTATATGACTGGGTACCCAACAACGAAAGATGCCTTTCAACTTTGGAAAAATGAAAGAGTTTATTTTGATCAAAAAAATAACGTGATTACCAGTCAAGGTCCTGCCACATCAATTGATTTTGCGCTAAAAATTATTGATGTTTTACTCGGTAGTAAAAAAGCCGCTGAAGTTGCACAGCAACTTGTTCTACCATCAGGTATTGAATGCTATCAATAGGTATCAAATGTCAAATTCACATTTGTATGAAAAGTTAGTAAAACGCGCGACACTTAGTGCTGTTTTAATTTCTATTGTTTTGATCATAATAAAACTGCTAACTTGTTGGCTTACAGGATCAATAAGTTTGTTGGCATCTTTATTAGATTCAAGTATTGATTTGCTTGCTTCAGGATTGAATTTTTTTTTGGTTCGTTATGCGTTAAAGCCGGCAGATGATGATCATACTTTTGGACATGGTAAAGCTGAATCACTAGCTGCTTTAGCACAAAGTACTTTTATTATAGGGTCGGCAACAATTGTATTGTTGTCGAGTGTAAAATCAGTTATTTCGCCTAGTGAAATTCAGGTTCCTTTACTCGGTATCATTATCTCAATTATATCGACTGTCATAACTGCATTTTTAGTCTTATATCAAAAGTACGTCATAAAATTGACAAGAAGTAAAGCAATTGAAGCTGATATGTTGCATTATTCTTCGGATATGTTAATGAATATTGCTGTCATATTTGCCTTAGCTTTAAGTTGGTATGGCGTGGCTTATGCTGATGCTTTTTTTGCTTTCTTTATTGCTTTATATATTTGCTATAGCGCTTATCAAATAGCTTATAATGCTATTCAAGATTTACTTGATCGCGCTTTACCGGATAGTGATAATGCCAAAATTGCTGAAATTATTGCTGCCTATCCCGATGTGCGTGGTTTTCATGATCTTAAAACCAGACAAGCCGGACCATTAAAATTTATTCAATTACATCTTGAGCTAGATGATGATATGCCTTTAATTCAAGCCCATGCTATTGCCGATAGTGTTGAAAAACGTATTTCAGAAGAGTTCTCACCGGCAACTGTTATTATCCATCAAGATCCTATTTCTGTTGTACCTATCGAAATGATGCAGTAGACAATTTCAGCAAAATAGCTTTTATCATCTATTGTTAGATATCTGTTTAAACTCTATAATAGTTAAAATTTAATTAGTTGGAGTTATTTTGTATGATAAAAAAAATAGGTATTTTAACGAGTGGTGGTGATGCTCCGGGAATGAATGCTGCTATTCGAGGAGTAGTTAGAACTGCGTTAACAGAAGGTTTAGATGTTTATGGTGTTTATGATGGTTATTTAGGGCTGTGTGAGGATCGCATATCTCAACTTGATCGTTATAGTGTTTCCGATATTATCACTCGTGGCGGTACTTTCTTGGGTTCGGCTAGATTTCCTGAGTTTAAAGATAAAGAAGTTAGAAAAAAAGGTATCGAGAATTTAAAAAAACACGGTATTGATGCATTAGTAGTTATTGGTGGTGATGGTTCTTATATGGGCGCCATGCGTTTAACCGAAGAAGGTTTTCCATGTATCGGTTTACCGGGTACTATCGATAACGATATTCGTGGTACTGATTATACTATTGGTTATTTCACTGCGTTAAGTACAGCGGTTGAAGCTATTGATAGACTGCGTGACACTTGTTCATCACATCATCGAATTTCAGTTATTGAAATCATGGGGCGCGATTGTGGTGATCTTACCTTAAATGCAGCGGTAGCTGGCGGGTGTGAGTTCATGATCATTCCTGAGGTTTCTTATACTAAAGAAGATTTGATTGAAGAAATTAAATTAGGCTTTGCTAAAGGTAAGAGACATGCCATTGTCACTGTCACTGAGCATATGTGTGATGTTAATCAGCTAGCTAAAGACATTGAAGATGCGGTAGATCATGAAACTCGTGCTACTGTTTTAGGACATGTGCAACGTGGTGGAAGTCCTGTTCCTTATGATCGTATACTTGGCTCACGTATGGGTGCATATGCCGTTCAATTACTTCTAGAAGGGCATGCAGGTAGAAGTGTCGGTGTGCAAAATGGTAAGTTAGTTCATCATGATATTATTGATGCAATTAACAATATGAAACGACCATTTGATATGGATCTTTATAATACAGCAAAACGTCTTTTCTAGCGGTGAGTTTGATCCCGCACGATTAATAGTGTTATGAAAATAAAACAATTTAGGTGAATGCTTATTGGTAATAATTTAACCAAATAAGTATTCACTTTTTTCATTGAAGTTCTTAGTTATCAGCTGATAAAATTAAGTTAGTTCGTTATTCTTAAATAATAGTCTTTACAAAAGTGCAAATTAACTGGTTTATGCACCACTTTAGTCATTAGCATTGATAAATGCTTCAATAAAGTTTCATTTCATTATTATTATCAATTATAAGTAATTAATTATTGAAGAGGGGAGATAAATAATGGCATTAAATTATTTAGAAGATCATGAGCGTTTCTATGTTTGTGATGCTAACAATAAGCAAATAGCAGAAATGACGTTTACTAGAGTTGGTCAAAATAAAGCAACAATTAATCATACTTATATTGATCCTGAATATCGTGGCAAAGGGATTGCAGATAAATTATTAAATTTGGTTGTGACCAAATTGCAACAAGAACAACGTGAAATTATTCCTATCTGTTCTTATGCAGCTAAAAAATTGATGAAATAATACTAGAACCATATTCAAATAAACTAAAAAATTTGAATCAAATACTGTCAAGTTTTATTTTGATTATTATTTTTTACAAATTTAATTATAGTTAAGTGAATATGTGCTAATGTATAGCAATTTCCTAAACGTAGAATTTCGATATTTAAGATGGAATCTGCAAAATCACAAAAAATTCACTCAATCCACGTTTTACGTGGTGTTGCTATTATCATGATTGTTTTTAGCCACTGTTTAGGTGTGTTTAAAAATAGTAATTTAATTGCAAACAGTTACTTATTTTCTTTTTTAAATCTATTTGCCTTTAATTTCACAACATTTTTTGTACTCATTGCCGGATTTTTATTTCAACATTTGACTTATAAATTTAATACTAAAACTTACTATTTATCGAAATTTAAAACAGTAGTATGCCCATATATTTCAGTCTCTATTTTTTGTTTTCTGTTTTTTCATTATCAATATTTATCTGATTTACCGTGGATTTCATCAACAGAGCCTAGCATATTAAGCACAATAACTAAAATGATGTTGACTGGAACACAGTTATTACCGTTATGGTTTATGCCAATGATTATTATTATTTATTTAATGGCTCCTTTATTGTATATGTGGTCACATAAAAATTTAATTGTTGCTGGTTTAATGTCTATGTTTTGGGTCGTGATTTTTACCAAACCTGATTTTACTCAGCCTATTTTAAATTTATTGCATTATGGTCCGGTTTATCTAATTGGTATGATGATTAAGCAAAATTATCAAACTATTATGAAGGCAGTGAAAGATAACCTATTTTTGTTTATATCCTTTTTCTGTTTATGCTTTTTTGTGCCCTTTGCTTATCGATATATTAGCCAATTGGGTATTGAAAATCTTTATTTTGATACATTGCAAAAAATTATTTTATTCATATTAGCGCTCTATTTATTGGATCCACTAAATCATAAAAACAACGATGGTCGAGTTTATAAATTTTTCTCTTACATGGCTAATATCAGCTTTCCAATTTATTTTATACATGAAATTATCGTATTAGAACTTGAGCAGCAAGTGATTAGTTCAGCTATAGGAGATGTCATTAAAACTGATAATGGTCAACTCGCATCATTAGGTGCAATTAGCTTTTTAGTATTAACATTATCTATTAGTATTGTTATAGCTAATGCAATAAAATTTATCTTCAAAGATAAAGCTAAATTTTTTATTGGGGGAAGTCGCTAATCCTCAATTATTCGCATTGAAATTCAGCGCTTATGAGATATTTGTTATTATTTGACGGCACAGTAAGTGCTTTGCAATCAGAAACATAAATAGCTTTTTTGGTTAATTGAATACTATTTTCATACTGGCAAACGAAGTAAATCCAATCATTAAATCCCTGATTATAAGAATTCAAATCTTTCCAATGATAGTTTTTATTGCCCTTGTTTTCAGAGGGTATGGGTTTATCATTATTATAAAGATTAATGCTAGTTAGATGTGCTTTTGGTTTAGTAAAAGCATTCACATCGATATTAAAAGGTAAAGGACGATTATGCTCTAATACAACTGAATCAATATAAACCACTTCAGGACAATCAAATACCATTTCATCAGCATAACTATTGAACGTAAAAAGTAGACCAGTAGTTAATAATACAAACTTCTTCATTGTTTAACCCAATATCTTATTAAGCTTTCTATTATTATCAGATAATACGAGGATATTAATTCCTGTTCAAGTTAATAAACTAATATTAAAGTAATAAATTATTTTTTAATAAACTTATTAATGTTTATTTATTTTACGATAATTGTCTATACAACAATTAAATTGAGCAAATAAAACACAAACAGAAAAAAAATAGCAATAAACACTTGCAGGAATTTTTTAAGAGCCTATAATGCGCATCCACTGACACGGCGTTAGTGAAAAACAAACGAAGAACGTGTTGGAGAGCAAGATCAAAAATATTGAAAAAAGATCTTGACGAATAAAAAGGTGTAGCGTAGTATACGCAGCCCTTGAGACAGCAAACT